>JAQBAV010000164.1:0-3080 GCA_032126595.1 Candidatus Omnitrophota bacterium
ATCATAGCACGTCAAACGATAAGCCTGTTGCTCCAGACCTAATAAGCGTAACACCAAGCAGCGGCAATAGAACCTTTACTATTAGTTGGACTCCATACACAGGCGCTTTGCAGGGTTCCGCTGAGGGGTACACCATCGAGATAGCCGGAGAAGAATTTTTTGTTTCAGGCGTTGGAAGTTCGAGTACCGTAATAAACATTCCGGATCACATCTATCATGGCAATTATGTTTTTGGCATACGCACAGAGATGCCCGCAGGACAGACGGACGGCGAGTACTTATATTGGGGGACGACCGTATATATAGGAGAGTCTCCGGATGAAGAAGAGGGGGTGGGACCCTTAGGATGTTCTATGATGCCGGCTTCAAGCAATAGTCTAAATATAAGCTTTTTTATGCCGCTCGTAGGATTTTTACTCGGCGCATGGGTGCTGAGAAACAGACAGCCAAAAAGCGGCATTGTTCTTCGCGAACAATTCGCCTCATGGATCAAAAAAGGAAAATGGAATAGCGCACTCAGCGAACTATCCGAACTTACTCTTTTAAGTGAAAATCTTAAGCAAACCATTTTTGATAATTATCTATCTAAGCTCAGTGCCGATGAGACAAGAGAGCTTATCGAAAGAATGGAGAAGGCTTCAGAAGAAGGATTTTCCGGACTTATTACTATGGCCGAGTTTGCTTTTCAGACAAAGAAGGAAGACAAGCGCGCAGGGATATCTTTGGCAAGTCTTGCAGAATATTTAAAGATAGGCTTTTCAGGTATAACCTTCAGAGAAGAAAGACTATACGAAACCCTGACGGGTATAAGTCATCATGAAGCGATAAGGTATGAAATTCATGAAGTTGTAATAGACGAAAAAATAGAAAAGGCTTTTTCTGAGGGCAGGATATCAGACTTAAATAAAGATGATGAAGCTCTGCTAGAAGTAGTTAGCTTTCTTAGGGCTTTGGGTAGGCACGATCTAATAAACATCCTTCTAAAATTATCGCTGGAAGAAAGGATAAAACTAATCATGCCTAGAGATGAAACGTTTAAGGGGCACGCAAGTCCGCGCGGCATATACGTAGTAGATGGAGAAAATAATGCCGAAACATTAATCCATGAGTTCGGCGCCTATCTTCACAATGGGCATGACTTTAACAGATCTTTGGGTATGTTTTTTAAGGTATGGCAGAAAGATAAAAGCGCTATAGCTGAACTAAGTGCGGCTACTTCACATTTCTATGAGACCCTTGGAGAAAAACTTGCTAAGGCTAGAGTTGAACCCCTTGCGATGTACGCTACTCCGGAAGTAATGGAAACTTCTGGTAGATTTGGAGTGCTCTTCAGAGATTTTCAGAGAGAGTGGAATGATGAAAGTACTCAGGATGAAGCGATTAATCCAATACTTGTCGGTGGCGAGCACAAGAGTATGTTATCAAAAATTCTTAGCAGATTTGGAATATTTAAAGGAAAAGAAGAACCGATTGAATCGAACTACTTTGAGCTTATGAATCAGTATAAGGAAGTAGATCAGGAAACAGGAAAGCTTCTTGCAAAGTGGGACGAGAAAAAACAGCCAACAAAAGGAAAGATAGTATCACTGATAGCTGTTAAAGAGAATGCCAAGGCGGAACTATCAAAATCAATTGTTAGAATTCTGAGAGACGAAAGAGACAGGATAGTAAAAGAAAGAGACAATATCTCAAGAATAATTGAATCTAATAGAAACAAAAGGTTTGCGCTAGAGAGGCAGGTAAAAGAGACGACGACTTCTTTGGGGCATTTAGAAGAAGCGAGACAGAGATGGCTAAGTGAAAATGGTGTAGGGGATTTTGTAGAAGGTGTTACCTCGCAAGGCAGGATGGCGGCTGAAGCCCTCCGGAAAATAATGGCTGAGGGCGCTATTGAACAACAAAGAGCAGTTTTTATTGATAACATGGTGTTAGTCCTTACTTTTCGAGAGCAATTAATTGATATTATCAAACAGCTCAATTCAAGGAAAAACCTGGGCGTGTCGGAAGAGCTCAAGCAAAATATAATAAAATGGGTGAAGTACTACAATGGCATGATCAATTACGCAGAGGAGGCTTATCCCGAACTATCCGAAGAAGCTCAAGAGATATGGATGAAAAAGGTTCAGGATAAGGAAAGAGGTATGGTAACTATCCTGGAAGACCAGGATCTTGAGGCAAAGGAAAACGGGATAAGGGCACTTGAAGAACAGCTTGAGGTTAGACAGCGAGAGCTTAGGATAGCAAGAGTTGAAGAAGAGGGTTATTCAGAAGAATTTAGAAGAAAAAGCGAAAGACATACCATAACAGAAAGAACTATAGAGCTTCTTGAAAAAGAATACTTTTCCACAGCGCCCGGGTCAAGAAATATATTTATCTGCGATACGGGAAAAGATGCTTTTAGTACCGGCCAGACTTCCTATATAGATGTTCTTACGGGTAATATTTTTATCACCAGAAGAGAATATATGAATCGGATGAAAGTAGGACCGTTCGCCTTAACTGCATTAATAAGTCGTCACATAGGAGAAAGAGAGATTCTTTTTAATCGGATTATAGCACGACTGAAGCTGGAGACAAGCACTGTTGAATGGTTACGGGAGGAAGCGATAGGCGCGCAAGCCAAGATAAGAAGTCTTCAAGCTATGAATTCAGACCTTATTCTGCTTTTGCAATCACGACAGGAAGAAGGCCTCAAAGATGCAATTGCCTTAAAGAAAGAAATAAATAGGATTAAGTCGAAGATGATGAGTAGGGACGAGCTTGCCAGGAGCTATGATTGGATGACCAAATGGGAAGAGCATATTGAAGTCGGGCAGGAAGCAGTCTTAGAAATCGAAAGAATACAAAATGAGATTATCGCATTAGATGAAGAGAGGATAGGTTTATCAGATCGGGTGTATACCCTAACCGCAAGAAGAGATAAGCTTGAAAAAAACAGGATAGATGGGGGCGATAAAACACCTCTCGAACTCATCAGATGGATTGAAGAGAGACTGCAGGATCCGGATGAATGGTATACGGCTGTTGAACACGGTAATGGTTTGGGAGGAACCATTAGATACATACCTAATCAGCAGTTT
>JAQBAV010000165.1:0-6132 GCA_032126595.1 Candidatus Omnitrophota bacterium
TTTTTCCCCTGGGAATTGTTACGGGCTGATAGGCGCCAATGGTTCAGGAAAATCCACGTTTTTAAAGATTCTTTCCGGCGAAGTCGACTCTACCGCAGGAGAGGTCGTAGTATCTCCTGGTAAACGTATCGCGGTCTTAAAACAGGATCAGTTTGCTTTTGATGAATACACAGCGCTTCTTACGGTCATTATGGGACACAAGAGACTTTATGACATAATGACAGAGAAAGATGCCCTTTACGGAAAAGAAAATTTTTCCAATGAAGATGGGATGCGGATCGCCGAGCTGGAAGGAGAGTTCGCCGAACTTGACGGATGGAATGCCGAAGCCGACGCTGCGAAACTGTTGAGTAACGTGGGTATTGAGTCAGAACTTCTTGAGGTGGAGATGAAGAATCTTGAGGGGTGGCAGAAAGTTCGCGTGCTTTTAGCCCAGGCGTTATTCGGGAACCCGGATATCCTGCTTCTCGACGAGCCTACAAATCATCTAGACGTAGAAACATGTGTGTGGCTCGAGGGGTTTTTATGCAATTTTAACAATATCGCTATCGTGGTTTCTCACGACCGGCATTTTCTTGATAAAGTTTGTACGCATATCGCGGATATCGATTACGGAAAGATACAGCTGTACCCGGGGAATTTTACGTTCTGGATGCAGTCAAGCCAGCTTGCTCTTGAGCAGCGCAATCAGGCTAACAAAAAGATAGTTGAAAAACAAAAGGAGCTCAAGGAGTTTATTGCTCGATTCAGCGCCAACGCTTCCAAGGCAAAGCAGGCCACCAGCCGAAAAAAAAGTCTGGAGAAACTCACACTCGAGGACATAAAACCGTCCTCGAGAAAATACCCGTATATCAACTTTGAGCAAGAACGCGAGTCAGGCAACAGCATCCTTAATATCGAGAACCTGTCCAAGTCCCGCGACGGCCAGGTCATGTTCAGGGATCTGGATATTAAGGTCGAAAAAGGCGACAAGATCGCTTTTGTGGGCCACAACGACCTTGCCAAGACAACCCTTTTTCAGGTTCTTATGAACGATATAGAAAAGGACGGAGGAAAGTTTGCCTGGGGTGTGTCGACAAAACGGGCATATTATCCTAAGGATAATACAGACTATTTCAGTAAAGAGATAGAGCTTATCGACTGGCTTATGCAGTATACGGAAAACACGGAATCGACTTTTGTGCGGGGTTTTCTGGGACGTATGCTTTTCTCCGGCGATGAAGCCTTAAAAAAAGTGAATGTCCTTTCCGGAGGAGAGAAAGTCAGATGCATGCTGGCGCGGATGATGCTTGTACAGGCCAATGTACTAATATTGGATGAACCTACAAACCACTTGGACCTGGAATCTATTTCGTCATTGAATGAAGGACTCGGTAGATATAAAGGAACCGTTCTTTTTTCATCTCACGATCATCAGCTGGTGCAGACAGTAGCAAACCGCATTATTGAGATCACGCCACGAGGGTACATAGACAGGGCAGACACGACATATGACGAATACCTCGAAGATGAAAATATAGCCCGGCGGCGGCGGAAATTATATCATGATTAAACTTTGTTCAAAAGCTTAAATTATCCTCCCCCAAAATACTAATCCCTTCAAAAGATATAAATTAATCTGACAATGCTATCTCTAAGAATAGACTGTCATAGTTTTGTCGAAGACAATAGGAGAGATCTCTATTAACCTATATCTTTCTAGCCACCCACTGGTTCAGGTGATATAATAACGGTAACTTTTTGTGCCGTATTTCTTTTGTAAATGGTTTTGTTTGTTGAAGAAACACAAAGCGTCTGGATGGGGAGAATAAATGGAACATTCAATAGTTGAGATTTGTCGACAGAATCCGCAGATAATCGTGTTTTTAGCCCTGGGGATAGGCTATGCTCTTGCGAAGATAAAATTTTTCGGTATAAGTCTTGGGGCAACTACCTGTGTGCTTTTAACGGCGCTTGTTCTCGGGCAGATAGGAATAGATGTGCCCGATATCCTTAAAACCATAAGTTTTGCGCTTTTTACTTTTTGTATAGGCTACAAAGTTGGCCCTCAGTTTTTTGGAGCGCTTAAAAAAGAAGGACTTAAATATGTTGCCCTATCTTTAGTAGTTGCTTTTACTGCTCTTGGGGGTACGATAGGTCTGGCAAAATTTCTTCACTTTGATCCGGGAACTACAGCCGGGTTTTTTGCTGGATCGGTGACTCAGTCGGCGGCTATAGGTACAGCCGAAGGGGCAATAAAACAGCTTTCCATTACTGACGCAGAGAAACAAACTATGGATACAAATCTTGCCATTGCGTACGCTATAACATACATTTTTGGTACGGTCGGCGGAATACTTTTCTTTAAGGTTGCACCCAGGATTTTGAGGATAGATTTTAAAGAGGAGGCCAGAAAACTTCAGGAGTCAATGTCCGGAGGGGAAGCAAATACCTCCAAGCCGGAACTATTTTCATGGACAAAACAGGTGGAGCTTCGAGCGTATAGAGTAACTAATGAAAAGGCAGTAGGAAAAACAGTGAGTCAGGTTGAATCATTGTTTTTAGGGAGAGTTGCTATAAGTAAAATAAAACGTAAAGGCGACATTCTGGACACAAAGTTTGATACGAAGGTTGAGAAAGAAGATATAGTCGTAATTGCCGGTGGTCCTAAAAGGATCTTTGAGGCAGCCGAAATAATAGGCAAAGAGGTTGATGTAACAACCATAACTAATATTCTAGGAGAGATTATTGAAGTATGCGTGCTGAGTTCCCAGTACGTCGGAAAAACTCTAGGAGAGATTAGTAAAGGTAAACTTGCGCACGGGATTTTCTTAACCAGAATTACCCGGCAAGGTAGTGCTTTACCAATAACCAGAGACACCGTAGTTAATAAATGTGATGTTATACAGATAATCGGGGCGAAAGACGATGTTGATAATGCGGCAACGGTTCTTGGGTACCCGGAAAGAAATGCGGAAGTTACAGATCTTATTATGGTAGGAATAGGCTGTGTTATTGGAACGCTATTCGGTTTAATAGTTGAGCCTATTATGGGTGTTCCTATAACTCTGGGTGTGGGCGGCGGAGTTTTGGTTTCCGGGCTAATATTTGGATGGCTGAGGTCACTCCATCCTACATTCGGTGAAATGCCAACTGCAAGCCAGTGGCTTCTTCAGAACATAGGACTGAATCTTTTTGTCGCATGCGTAGGTATTTCGGCCGGGCCTAAAGCCGTTCAGGCTTTTCAAACTACCGGTGTATCTGTTTTGTTTGCGGGTATGATACTTTGTCTATTACCTTTTGTTGTCGGGCTTTTCTTTGGAAAGGTAGTATTAAAAATGAATCCCGTCTTACTTTTGGGTGCACTAGCCGGCTCAAGAGTTTTGACCGCGGCCCTTAATACCCTGCAGGAAGATGCCGGGAACGCCACTCCGGTTCTGGGATATGCCGCGCCGTATGCGTTCGGAAATGTTCTTCTTACGATATGGGGCAGTCTGATCGTAACTATAATGTAGCGAGCGAAATTTAATTAAGTTTTTTCAGCTGGCTAAAACCGGTTTTGTTTATTAGAGAAACCCAAAGAGTTTGATGATAAATAAAAAAAAATAATATGAGCAAGAATCCAAAAATAGGAAGTACCATTTATGGACCTTCGCTTTTCAGCGAGGAAGATATTTATCTTTTTAAAGAAGGTAACCATTTTCGCCTTTATGAGAAGTTTGGAGCACATCAGATGAACGTAAATGGCGGTGAAGGTAGTTATTTTTCAGTATGGGCTCCGAATGCGGAGCACGTTTCAGTCATTGGAAATTTTAATGACTGGGATAAAAAAGCCCATCCTTTAAAAGAAAGAAGCGATAGTTCAGGCGTTTGGGAAGGTTTTATCGGCGGAGTGGTAAAAGGGGAAGTTTATAAATACTATGTCAGTTCAAAATATAATAACTACAAAGTGGACAAAAGCGATCCTTATGGATTTTTCTGGGAACTTTCCCCGCAGACAGCAACCATCACTTGGGATTTAGAATACAAATGGAATGATAAAAAGTGGATAAAAAATCGAAGTAAAAATAATAGCGCGGAAGCGCCTATTTCGGTTTACGAGGTTCACCTGGGTTCATGGCAGAGGGTGACGGGGGAGAATAACCGATTCCGCACATATGGAGAATTAGCCCATGCTTTAGCCGAGTATGTAAAGGAAATGGGATTTACTCATGTTGAACTTTTACCGGTTATGGAACACCCTTTTTATGGATCGTGGGGATACCAAATAGAAGGGTATTTCGCGCCTACAAGCCGATACGGCAATCCCCAGGATTTTATGTATCTTGTAGACCATCTTCACCAAAACGGTATTGGTGTTATCCTGGACTGGGTTCCTTCACAGTTTCCTTCGGATGCGCAGGGATTGGTTTATGAGGATGGGACACATCTGTATGAGCATGCCGATATGCGCAAAGGGTTTCAGCCAGACTGGAAAAGCTATATTTTTAATTACGGCAGAAATGAGGTAAAAGAATTTTTGATCAGCAATGCTTTCTTTTGGCTGGATAAATATCATATAGATGGTTTAAGGGTTGACGCGGTTGCCTCAATGTTATATTTGGATTATTCGCGGAAAGAAGGAGAGTGGATACCGAACAAATACGGAGGAAGGGAAAACCTTGAAGCGATTGAGTTTTTAAAAAAACTTAACGAAGAAGTATATAAAAATTTTCCCGATGTACAGATGATTGCCGAAGAGTCAACTGCATGGCCCCTGGTTTCCCGACCGCTTTATCTGGGGGGTCTCGGGTTTGGAATGAAATGGAACATGGGGTGGATGCATGATACATTGGCATATATGGCGAAAGATCCGGTTCATCGTAAACATCATCATAACCAGTTAACTTTCAGTTTAGCTTATGCGTTCAGTGAAAATTTTATGCTCTCGCTTTCTCATGACGAGGTTGTTTATGGAAAAGGGTCGCTATTAAATAAAATGCCCGGGGATGAATGGCAAAAACGCGCAAATCTGCGTTTATTGTATGGATATTTTTTTACACATCCCGGTAAAAAGCTTTTGTTTATGGGGCAGGAGTTTGGTCAGTGGAATGAATGGGATCACGAAAAAGGTTTGGACTGGCAGCTTTTAGAATGCGAAACCCATAAAGGGATACAGCGCTGGGCTTCGGATTTAAATCATTTATATAGAACGGAACCCGCTTTGCATGAGCTGGATTTTTCTCCAAAAGGGTTTAAGTGGATAGATTGTAATGACTGGGAAAAAAGTGTAATAAGCTTTTTAAGAAAAGGAAAGTCTGAAAAGGATACAGTAGTTGTGGTATGTAATTTTACACCTGTTCCCCGTTATGCTTATAGGATAGGGGTTTCTTCTAGAGGCGATTGGAAAGAAATACTTAATAGTGACGCAGAAGAATATGGAGGCAGCGGAATCGGTAATTTGGGAAAGGTAAGTGCAGAATTGATTTCTTTTCACGGGATGGATCACTCCATTTCTGTGGTTATTCCGCCGTTAAGTGTGGTTATTTTTAAATATGATAGAAAGTAAATGTTTGATGAATAAAATATTAGTCTAATCACCATGCAGATTTTATAACTATGAATTCTAAAAAGGATACTTCAAAAATAGACAAAGCCCGAAGAAAACCGCTTTTTTGGAAGTTGTTTTTTTCTACCATATTATTTGTTCTAGTTATTTTGCCAATAACGTTTATCCTGGTTACTTTTGAAAAAACACCTTTGGTTTCAGAATCTAAGACAGTCGATGTTGAAGATGCTACTCGTGTACGTGCTTTAGCGAGGCAAACACATAAGATCTTATTCCAACCTTACAGTGATGAGTTTCTGGCAGTTTCCGAGGATGATTTTAACGCAGTTCTTGGATTTATGGCGCGCGGCGTTTCGAGATTTGCCGGAAAGGCCAACGTCACACAAGATCAGCTCGAAATCAAGGGAACATTTCGCCTGCCCCGCAACCCGCTTGGTAATTATATAAATTTAAGTGCCAGCTTAAGACCGTCTAGATCGGGATTAGACATAAAACAGGTTTCGATAGGCCGGGTCAATCTTTCTGGGAAAGCAACGCTCTCCATGTTGCGTTTTTTTCTTGATATGGTACTTGGCGAAAAACAGGGCACAATGCTGATTTCCTCG
>JAQBAV010000166.1:0-4261 GCA_032126595.1 Candidatus Omnitrophota bacterium
ACTCATCCAAATCATTTCTCAGACGAACTTATAGATGTAATCAAAAACTACCCCAACATATGTAGATACGTTGATATACCAATACAGCACATCAATGACAGGATTCTAAAGAAGATGAATAGGCGTATTACAAAGAATGAGATTACCGGCATCATTAAAAAGCTTAGAGAGCAAGTAGAAGGTGTTACGCTTAGAACCTCTATAATAGTAGGCTTTCCGGGAGAGACACGGGATGAGTTTAGAGAGCTTATGGAGTTTTTGAAAGATATAAAATTTGAACGGCTGGGAGCTTTCAGGTATTCTCGCGAAGAAGGCACTCCGGCTCATGGTTTTAGTGATCAGGTTGAAGAAAGTGTGAAAGAAAAAAGGTTTGAAGAAGTTATGATGCTTCAGCAGGAAGTCTCAAAAGGGAACAACCTCAAACACCTAGGCAGAACATATAAAACCTTAATAGATGAAAAAGTAGAATCCGATAAGGATCTATTTATTGGGAGAACCGAGATGGACGCTCCTGAAGTGGATGGAGTAATATTTGTAAAAGGAGAGAATTTGAAAATTGGAGAGTTCCGGAATGTTAAAATAACAGGAACTATGGAATACGATCTTATGGGAGAGGCTCAGTGAATCTACCCAATAAAATAACCCTATTTCGAATAGCTCTTACATTTGTTTTTATGTTTTTTCTATTCTCCAAAGGGGTAATGTTTAAAAGCCTTGCTCTGGCTACATTTATACTCGCCGCTCTCAGTGATTATGCAGATGGGTTTATTGCAAAAAAATATGAAATAACTACTAATTTTGGTAAACTTATGGATCCAATTGCGGACAAAGTATTTACTTTAGCTGCATTTTTGGCGTTTGTCGAAATGAAGCTGGTACCGGCATGGATGGTTGTAATCATCATAATGAGAGAACTTGTTATAACCGGTTTAAGGATTATGGCGCTAAGGAGTGATGAATTTTTGCCGGCGGGAATGGGAGGCAAACAGAAGACTGTCTCGCAGATGCTGTCCATATTTGTAATACTTTTGTTTATAATCTTCAAAGAAGCAGGGGTGAGTACTTTTGGTTTTTGGGATGCGTCATTTGAATATTGGTACAGGCAATTAATTTTTATATTAATGCTTATTACAGTCGCCTTTACCGTAATAAGCGGAGTATCTTATATTATAGGGAACAAGAAATACCTATTTAACGGGGAGAGATAATGAAAAAGATAAGCGCATTTTATAGCAATTTTGCAACAGTATTTGGTTTAGGGTACTTTCCGATTGCTTCAGGGACGGTGGGAAGCTTTGCCGGTCTTATTTTATGCATGCTTCTGCATAAGTTTCTCCTTCTCTATGTGATCACCTTTATCGTGCTTTTCTTTATTGGCGTGACCGCATCCAGTAAAATGGAAGAGGCCTTGGGGGAGAAGGACCCACATTGTGTTGTAATAGATGAATTTGCATGCATTTTCCTGGTATTCCTATTCATTCCAATGACACCACTCTATGTTGTGACAGGATTTATATTATATCGGATTTTAGACATCTTAAAAATCCCGCCAATAAAGCGAATGGAAGACCAGCCGCATGGTTGGGGTATAATGCTTGACGATCTAGTCGTTGGCATATACACAAATCTCATACTTCAGGTCATTCGTCTATTTGTTCGTTAAAAATAGGCAGAAAGTAAAAAACTCTCTTTTCTTTTAACAAAAATAGTACTATAATGTCAATAGAGTTAGTATTTAAAACACCTAGAAAGGTTTCAATGATATTTTTGATCAAAAGCAAAGCACATAAAATCTTATCAACCATTTTAGTTTTTACTTTTTTTGGAGCCAATGTCCTATTTTCACAGGAGATGGACCCGAATGAGTATTTTTCAAATGCTACGCTAGCTACAAATCCCATGTCTAGCCCTATGTACAAAATTGTGGCTAATGAAGATGGCACATGCTATGTTAGGGATGTAGATAAGCATGACAATAGTAGTATCTATACAGAATTTGCAACCGCTTACGCCGCACATTTAGCCGCTCACTCCTCCGGCGAGGACGCAATCGAAGGAACGGTAGGAGAGGCCGATTTTCACACTTCACGCATTGGCTACATACAAAGGATAGGCAATGATGTTTATGCATTTTATCAAAAAGAAGACGCGAGAGATCCTGAAATTTTACTTATAAAACTTTCAAGGTTTGAAGAAGGTGAACAAAGAAGAACGCCCGGTGCTATAATAGAACTATCTGATGGGATAAGGGTTTTTGTTGAAGTTCTAACTTTAGATGATCTTCCGGAGGAACACTTCCCAAATAAAGGTGAGTTTAGTTCGATGCAGGATAAAGATTACAGAGAGGGGTTTCGCATGCTTAATGAAGTTAGCCGTGCAGTCATAGATGGCGGCAATCCATCGCGAGGAGTAGAATTATTGTTTACGAGTGCCGCTTTTCAGAGTAATAACCTGAATGCTTTCGGACATATGTGCAACAGACTTATTGAGCTCGCATCCAGAGAGCCTGGCAAAAGAGGAGTTTTTAGAATTTTCTTAAAGATGGTAATAGGTGATAGTGTTGCTTTCTCCGAGAAAAGCGGTGCCTCTAAAGCATTTCAGCTCATGGCAGGACAAGCCCTGACTGCTATATCTTGGGCTGAAAGAGGCATAAAAGGTGCTGAGGCTATAAGAATAAATATGGAGCCTGAAAAAATGGCCCATAACGAAAAACACGGCTGGAGTTATATAGATGCCAGATCTCTGCCAAAAGATGTTGGTCATGTTACGGAAGAGGGAGCACCCGGATTTTACTGGAGAGGCGTAGAGCTTATTTCAACAAAGCTAAAAGGTGATAAGATACGAAGAAGAGATCTTGTTTTTGATAAAGACCTTTTCGGGAAAGCCGATGATACTATCATGTATACGATGAACCATGGCTTTCTCCGGGTGCCGGACGCGATTAGAAGTCTTACCGAGCGAGGCGGAGTAAGCACCGTACACGAAACTGTATTTATTAATGATTTTGTTCCGGGATCTTTCCAGACGACTAGCACTGGAACCGGGCACTTCCAGGGAAGAAAGATCGATGTTAAGCAGGTCACAGAAGGAAGGGGTGTACAATTTAACGTCAAGTATGATGACGAGGGAAAAATTGTAGAGGTTATTGCCCATGAGGTTAGTAAATTTGATTGGACGTTCGCTCTCCCGGGTTACGTAGATTATGTGGTAAACCTTGGAGGCTTAAGATTTAACGATATTTCTATCGAGCTTGATCCGGAGATAGCAGCAAAATTTAATAGAGGGTTTGATTTTAGCGATAGTCATATCAAAAAAATAGGAGAAACTGTCTCTAAAAATTCAAATGCGCCTTACCTTGGAGCCGTTGTTGGGCGGAAAGAGTTTATTGTAAAAAATATCGAAGACGCTCCTGAAGTAAATTGGGTTTCAAAAGAACATGTCTACAAAAAGGCAATTATGCTTACAACCCTCTACTCTTTTCTTGAAGAGGAAAGTGTGCCCATATTTATAAGCGGTATACCAGAAAAACATGATAGATCTATAAGTATTCCTGAGGCGAAGGTTTTAAGTGTGCTTGATAGAGCCACTCTTGAGAGGGGGATAGCCGAAGGAAGGGCTGTGCCTTCGATGAATATGACCAACGATATGCTTAAGTTCATAGACGAAAATGTAGACACCATATTAAGCGTTGCAAGAGATGTGGTTATAAGGATACCGATAGAGGCTATTGAAGCAATAGGCCCGGTGCAAGTGCAAGAATATTTAAGTATGATACAAGCTTCTCCTAACCTATATATCGAGCTATACTCAAAAAGAAATATTACTGAGATAGAAGGGGACAGATATTTAGAGTTTGGCATCGAAAAGAAACCCCTCCCGGAAAAAACAAAGAAAAACACCGTCACGCTCTTTTCTGTAAATAAATCTGAAGATATCTCCGCAAAAGATTTAAACTCCGGCAGAATAGGGGGAATAGACCCCAGCGACACAATACTCTCTCCTATTGGCGAAAGTTATGATAGGTTCGGTTTAGCGAGGGGTTTAATATTTGGATTAGGCTTAGTCCAGATTGCCAACCTAAAAGGGGAAGCACAGAAGGAATTCACCGTAAAATTTTTAGAGAAGTATAAAAGTTTTATCTTATCTCAAGGAGTAAGAGAAAGAGACTTTAATATAAGCGAAGAAGACCTCCTCAGTCTGGTAACTGCTACTATTAATATAGTTAGCAATATTTTGCGTAAAGTTATCAAGGCCATTCCGA
>JAQBAV010000167.1:0-2735 GCA_032126595.1 Candidatus Omnitrophota bacterium
GTATTTCACCTTATAGAGAGGTAAGGGACTTTAACAGAAAAAGGATAGGAAACTTCTTCGAAGTTTATACAAAGTGCTCAATAGATGAATGCATAAAAAGAGACCCTAAGGGCAATTACAAAAAAGCTTTAGCCGGAGAGCTAAAGAATTATACGGGGATCGACGATCCGTACGAAGAGCCCTTAAATCCAGAGGTTACGGTTGAAACGGATAAGGAAACTCCCCAAGAAAGTGCGCAAAAAATATTAAAGAGATTGAGAGAGCTTAATCTCCTGGAAGAGGAAGAGATAACTCTATCCAAAGAAGAAGAAAACCAGATAAAGAAGAAGCTTAAAACTTTAGGCTTTTTATCATAAGTAAATATTGATAGGAGAAAACATGGCTAAAAAGAAAGCATTAATAACCGGAATAACGGGTCAGGACGGGAGTTATTTGGCAGAGTATTTGCTTGGATTGGGATATGAAGTTCACGGGATAGCTAGAAGAGTAGCCCTTGAAGATCAGAAGCATCGGATGTATAGGGTCAGAGACGTAGTTGACCGGCTTAAACTACACTGTGGATCTTTGGAAAGCTACCCGAGTATATTTAAGGTAGCATCCGAAGTTCAGCCGGATGAATGTTATCATCTTGCGGCACAGAGTTTCGTAACATATTCATTTGAAGATGAATTTTCTACTCTTAATACCAATATTAACGGTACTCACTATGTTTTATCAGCAATAAGGAACGCCTGTCCAAAATGTAAGGTATATTTTGCTGGATCAAGCGAGATGTTCGGGAAGGTCGAGGAGGTGCCTCAGACTGAACTGACTAAGTTTCACCCCAGGTCCATATATGGTATAAGCAAGGTTGCAGGATTTGATCTTACCCGTAACTACAGGGAAGCATATGGCATGTTTGCCTGTAGCGGTATTCTTTTTAACCATGAGTCCCCCAGGAGAGGCTACGAGTTTGTAACAAGAAAGATAACTTCTACTGCCGCTCAGATAAAATTGGGTTTAGTAGATAAGCTTTATCTGGGAAACCTTGAGGCTAAGAGAGATTGGGGGCATGCAAAAGAATATGTAAGGGCTATGCATGCGATGCTTAATCATACAAAGCCGGAAGACTTTGTAGTTGCCACCGGCCAGACGCATTCTGTGGGAGAATTTGCAGAAGCCGCTTTTTCAGAACTCGATTTGGACTACAAAAAATATGTGGAAATAAAACAGGAGTTTTACAGGCCTGCCGAAGTTGATATTCTAGTGGGTGATGCTTCTAAGGCGAGGAGAGAACTGGGATGGAAGCATGAGATAGCGTTTAAAGATTTAGTGAAAGAAATGGTTAAATCAGATTATGAACACTTTAAAGGAAAGAAGTAGTTTATGGAAATACCGTTATTAGATTTACAAAGCCAATATCAGTCAATGAAAAGAGAAATTGACGCAGCCATCAAAGAAGTTGTTGATAGCCAGTATTTTGTTCTCTCCAAAGAAGTCAGCTCCCTGGAAGAAGAAGTAGCCAGCTATACAGGAGTAAAATATGGTGCCGGTGTTAACTCGGGAACAGATGCTCTTGTTATAGCGTTAAGGGCCGCAGAGATAGGTGCGGGCGATGAAGTTATTACCTCGCCTTTTACTTTTTTTGCTACAAGTGAATCGGTTTCTCTACTTGGTGCAAAGCCTGTTTTTGTTGATATCGACCCGGAGACATACAATATCGACCCGGAAAAAATAGAGGAATATCTAAAAACCACCAAATCAAAAGTCAAAGCTATTATTCCGGTACACATATATGGCCAGTGTGCCGATATGGATAGGATAATGGAGCTTGCAAAGAAATATGATCTCAAAGTTATTGAAGATTGCGCCCAGTCTATTGGGGCTACTTACAAAGGAAAGAAGGCCGGAAGTTTTGGCGATGCAGGATGTTTTAGCTTTTTTCCCAGTAAGAATCTTGGAGGTTTTGGTGACGGAGGTATGGTAGTTTCCAATGATAAGGAAATTATTGAGCATACAAAATCTCTTAGAGTGCATGGAAGCACAAAACAGTACATTCATGACGAGATAGCATATAATTCACGCCTTGATAGTCTTCAAGCCGCTATTCTAAGGGTTAAGTTGAGGAAGTTGGATGGTTGGCTTGCGGGGCGAAGAAATATCGCCGAGAAATATAATAAAGCCTTTTCGAGTGTGGATATAAAGGTTCCCAGTGTTGGAGAGGGCAATGTTCACACGTATCATCAATATACGATAGCTGTCGAGAGAAGAGATGAGCTATTAAAATACCTTAATGATAGCGGCATAGCAGCACGCGTGTACTATCCGGTGCCTTTACACATACAGCCCTGCTATAAAGAGCTTGGCTACGCCAAGGGCAGCCTGCCTGTCGCTGAAGAAATGTCAGAAAAGGTTATTTCTCTTCCTGTCTATCCGGAGCTAACAGAAGAGAAGATAAATTACATAACAAAAACTGTAAAAGATTTTTTTAAATAATGAAGGAAAATAAATTTTTATCAGTCGTTATTCCTGCGTACAACGAAGAGAAAAATATTTCTGGCACACTTTCGGAAATAGGGGAATACCTAAAAACCAAAGATTTTAGCGCAGAAGTTATTGTTGTTGACGACGGGTCTAGCGATGAAACGGTTGCTAAGGCTAAAGACTTTCAGGGCGCTATAGATAACTTGAAAATTTTAGAAAGCCGTCCCAATATGGGGAAGGGATATGTCTTAAGAAAAGGCATGCTTAAAGCC
>JAQBAV010000168.1:0-6375 GCA_032126595.1 Candidatus Omnitrophota bacterium
CCATAACTTGCGGAGCGTGAGCGAACGTAAGTTATAAGGCCGAACTTAATCCAGCACTAATTTACAATAAAATTAGTGCCGGGTTTAATTCACACACATGATTTACTCACATTGAAATATTCGTAAATCATGTGCTCATTAAAAATCATAATGAAGGGAGAGACTTTGAAAAAGACATTCGTTTTGGATACAAACGTTATTTTACATAACCCGGATTCTATTTCTGCATTTGGGGATAACACAGTGGTGCTTCCCATAGAGGTATTGGAGGAGATTGATACATTTAAAAGAAGTCACGATGAAAAAGGCCGTAACTCCAGAATGGCCATAAGAAAGCTTGATGAATTAAGGGGAACCGGCAAGCCGGGAGAAGGCTTTCCTTTGGAGAACGGGGGAATTCTTAAGGTAATTGTACATATGGATTACGATAAGATGTCGAATTTTGGTCTTTCAACAAAAATAACCGACAATAGAATATTGTTTACCGCTTACTCACTTAAAGAAAAAGGGGAGAACGTTATTTTTGTCTCCAAGGATATAAATGCCAGGATCAAGGGCGACGCGCTCGGACTTGTCTGTGAGGACTTCGAACAGCAAAAAGTAGATTTTGAAAATTTATATAGCGGGTGGACCAAAGTAGATACGACCAGAAAAGAGATAGACAATTTTTATAAGCAAAAAGAATATAAAGCCGATGGCGATAAATTTTATCCCAATGAATTTATTCTTATGTCCGATAAGAATGATCCGAAGCACACCGCGCTTGGAAGATATAAAAAAGAACTGGGAATTATCATGCCGCTTATTTTTAGTAAAGCTAAGACCCAGGTCATGTCTATTAGACCCAAAAACAAAGAGCAGGCTATGGCTATGGAGTTATTGCTCAATGATGATATAAGGCTTGTTACCTTGTTAGGTACGGCCGGAACGGGAAAGACGCTTCTTGCTATCGCTGCGGGCCTCCAGGGAGTAGTAAAAGACAAGATGTATAAAAGACTATTAATATCACGTCCTGTTATGCCGCTCGGAAAAGACATAGGGTACCTTCCAGGCACTAAGGAAGAGAAGCTGGAAAGTTGGATGGGTCCGATATTTGACAACATGGAGTATATCTTTAATGCCGAAAAGCCCGACAAAGAACTTAAAACAAGAGAGAAGAGCGCTATCGAAAAATACATGAAAGATGGAATTATTGAACTTGAAGCAATAACATTTATGAGGGGAAGAAGTATTCCCAATAGCTTTATAGTTATAGATGAAGCCCAGAACTTGACTCCTCACGAGGTTAAAACCGTCATAAGTAGAGCCGGTAACAAGACCAAGATGGTGCTTACGGGAGACCCCTACCAGATAGATAGTCCATACCTTGATTCAGCGAGCAATGGGCTAGCATACTGCGTTGACAGGATGAAGGGGCAGGAGATGTTCGGGCATGTAACTCTCACAAAAAGCGAACGAAGTCCACTGGCTTCGCTTGCTGCGGAACTTCTTTAAGAAAGGGTACCAGATGAAAATAAATGTCCGATATTTAAAAAAAAATGATATATTTGAGCTTCAGATAGTTGAGAATAAATTGAGATCGCACTTTATTCTTTCCCGCCCTGAACTCAACAAGCTTAGGACAACTCTTGAAACGGCCTTACTTGAGAGCGGTCAGGGCAAAAAGGAAAAATAGTAAAATGAAAAAAATTGCCGTCATTATTTTATGCGCCGTTTTTATGGCTTCTTTTGTGGCAGAGTCTCCCGCGGCCTCTAAGAAGAAAAAAGAAAAATGGGTAAAATCCAAAGGCGGCCTAAAGTCCCTTATGCAGTTTTCAACTGATAGAGACATGATGGAGGATGAGTATCATCAAGAAACCCGTACCTACAATAAAGCCGCGAGGGCTGTAAATGAGAACGGTCTGAGGCGAGGTATGAGCTCTAAAGATGTAGTTAAAAAAATAGGGGAACCGATTATATATTTAAAAGAAAAAGACGGCGCCGAAACCCGATGGGTTTATAAAAAAGGCACCGTCGATTATTTTTCAAGTGAAAAGGTTTATTTATTCTTCGATAATAACACTAACGAATTATTGCGTTGGGAAACTCCTCCAGTAAAAAATTAGTTAGTCAGCATTGCGTAAGTAGCAGTATTCATATAGTCCTTATATCTAGCTTCGAGTATTTTTTCCGCAGGCTTATTTTGCGGAGTAAATTGTCTATTATGTTTGCCTCCTGAATAAATGTTTGTACCCCATTTCCACCAGTACACTCCCGCAAGCCAAGGACTGCCCCAAATAGTTTCAAAGAAAGATTCATAACACTTTGCCTGTATTTCAAGGTTGGCGTTTCCGTAGGATCCGCTTTTCCATGGGGTATATGGAGCATGTGATGTGCTGGGGTATCCGATCTCTGTGAAAATAACAGGCTTATTTATATCTACTAGCCATGTTTCAATTTCATCTTTCCATTTTAACCATCCTTCTTTTAGCTCATCCATGGAAGGATCGGGTTTGTTTGTTAGGGGGAAGTATGCGTCTATGCCAACATAATCAAGAGCATCCCAGAATTTTATATTTCTATAATTATCCCAGTTTGCCGCATAGACCAACTGTCCGGAATATTCAGATTTTACTTCGGATATAACGCCTCTCCACAAGTCGTCTTTAATAGTTGTGAATGTAAGCTCAGTCCCTATACAAAGAATTTCTACGCCGTAGTCGTCTGCCATTTTTGCATAGTGAAGAATAAATTTAGTATATTCACTGAACCATTCTTCCCAGGCATTCTGGTTAGAAAATCCGATATCAGCCCTCCAGTAGGTACCGTCGTACTGATCTATAAGGTCAATATGAGGCTTAAGCATAACCTTGAGACCGAGCTTGTGAGCTCTTTTTATTACGTGGCGGACACTGGAATCGCTTGGGGACAGGTCGGTTGGTCTGATTTCGGTAGAATTATATTTCTCCTGATAGTATGTCACGACAATAGAAACATATTCAACTCCGATTTCAGCCATTCTGCTTAAGGATTCGTCAGAATATTTTGTGGAGAAACTGTCCTTTGTCCAGGTAGCATAGCATACGCCTTTTTGAAGACCTTCTGTTCGTATATTCGCGTAGACACTGGGACAAGTTGACAGAAGGGAGCAGACTATCAGCAGACTAGTCAGTTTGGCAACTTTTTTGATTCTTTGGAATAACATTTCCTACCTCCGTGTTTGTAAAATAAAAAACCCTATTCGATAGAGGTCAAACATGCATCGAATAGGGTAACAAATAGTTAGATAGGAAATGTTTCTTCCACCTGTTTCCAGCTTCGGTAGCTCGACTGCCATGCCCCTCGAAAGGGAATTAGGCTCGTAGCTTTGCGATCCTATTCTTTAGAATAGTTTGCCTTTATCGTTCGAAAACTTTTTTTCGGGTTCAAAGAACGGTTTTTCTTCTCTCAATTCTAAAGTTTACCGTAAAAAACATAAAAAGCAAGATCTGCAAACAAGCTATTGTATCTTTAACAATTTATAAAAATCTTAGCTATTAATTTTTTTAACATAAAGAGGGTAGAAAAGAATTTGTTTGTTTTGTGCGGGTAAATCCTATATAATTTCCATGTTCATTACCTTACAGTACTACAATAGAAAGGGGCAAAAACAGTGGGAGATAAAATCCATCTTACACGTGCGGGATTTGATAAGCTGCAGGAAGAGCTTGAATATTTAAAGGGTCGGAAGCGCAGGTCGATATCAAAAGATATTGCTGAGGCAAGGGCGTTGGGAGACCTGAGTGAAAATGCTGAATATCATGCCGCAAGAGAGCAGCAGGGAATGAATGAAAGAAGGATATCTGAAATAGAGAACACATTGGGTCGCGCACAGATCCTGGACGAGTCGAAAATGTCCAGTGATGAAGCTTTGATTGGGGCTACAGTCAAAATCAAAGATCTTGGGTCAGGGGATGAGTTTAACTATTTTTTAGTTTCGGAAGAGGAATCAGATTTTGACGCAGGTAAGATCTCGATAACATCACCTGTTGGCAGGGCTATTTTAGGCCATAAGGTTGGAGATGTGGTCGAAATAAAGGTTCCCGCGGGAGTCCTTGAATACGAAATAAAAAAAATTACTAGATAAGAGGCCGAAGGATGAGAAAAGAAATAAATCTGGATTTTGCTACAAGGCTAATTAATCACGGGCCGGTTGTATTGGTTACATCGCTTTATAATGACAAGGCCAATATAACTCCAGTTGCCTGGACTATGCCGATAAATAAAAAACCACCTATGGTTGCGCTTGAGATAGGCCAGAAGCATTTTATATTTGAGTGCATTAAGGAAACAAAAGATTTTGCTATTAATATTGTTTCTCCTATATATGCAGAGGATCTTCTAAAGTGCGGGAAGGTTTCAGGGCGAGAGGTGGATAAATTTGAAAAGACTTCTTTCACAAAATCTGATTCAAAGATTATAAAGTCACCGGGCCTGGCTGAAGCGCTTGCTGTGGTCGAATGCAAATTAATTGAGGATAAATATCTGGAAGAGGAATATAATATAGTGGTTGGCGAAGTTATGTACGCAGAGGTCGAGGAAGAGGCCTTTAATGAACATTGGCTTTTTAATGACGATAAATTTAAAACGCTTCACCATCTTGGGGACAAGACTTTTTGCTTTCCTGATGGAAAAATAATAGACCTGAGGTAGGTATATAATGAAAATAAACTGGAAAAAATTAGTTGCCGTAATTATTATTGGCTGCATTGTGTATTCATTCTTGCCGCTTATTCCGTTTTGGTTTATGAAGGGCGCACCCCTTGATGATAACAATCAGGCGAATGTTGCGCTTCTTGAGAAAAATAGCGGTGCATATTTTTCGTTTATTGTTTTTGGAGATAATCACGCCGGGCTTATTTTTAATGATGCCGCCACGCTTAAAGAGATCTGGCATATGAACAGGGAAGACAGATTTCATAAAGCGCCGATAGACTTTGTTTTAAGCGTTGGAGATGTTTCGCTTGACGGCAAGGAGTCTCATTTTAAAGCTTATAAGAAGATTCAAGAACTTATCAAGTGGCCTGTTATTACCACTATTGGCAATCACGATCATGAAGGGCTCTTTAAAAAATACTGCGGGGAATTAGAATTTGCATTTAGTAACCGCAATTCTTATTTTATTAGCCTCGACAACAATAGGGGCGAACTTACAGATAAGCAGTTCGAGTGGCTAGAAGAAAAATTAAAAATTGGCCAGGAGTACGACCATATTTTTATATCCATACATAAGCCGCCATTTGACCCATACCAGCAGGAGTGGTACAACACAGATAACCATCCTTGGGCTTACAGGTTCAGAAAACTTTGCGGAGAGTATAATGTAGATTTGGTGTTCTCGGGACACAAGCATATGTTTAAATCTGAAACATTTGATGGTGTTGAAAATATTGTTACTGGCGGCGGGGGCATGCTTATTGAGATACCGGAAGCCGATGGCGGATACTTGCATTACGTAAGAGTTAATGTTAATCAGGATTATGTAACATACGAGGTAAGAAAAGTCTCTCCGCCCTTATGGGAATATGTAACATATTACTTTTGGAAAGAGGCTATGTATTGGATTAGGAATCTGTACGGTTCCGGGTATATTTTCTGGAGGAACACTAAGGTAGAACCGCTTAGGGTTAAAGATTTGAACGACAGGGAGTATTGGTTATAGAATAAGTAAGCAGAGCCTTCTATATACTAAAAGAAAACCCGGACCAAAAGTCCGGGTTTTTTTATTGAGCGCATGATTTATGGAGTGAAGTGAACATAAATCATAAGGGTGAAATAATCCCGTTAAAAATTTATTTTTAATCGGGATAAAACAATAAAGTATTGACAAAAACGCAGAAAAAGAGTATACTTTACTATGTTGATAAACATAGTAAACAAAGGAGTGCAGAATTGAGAATATCAGCGAGATGTGATTATGCTTGTAGGGCACTTTTAGAACTGTCGCTACACTGGCCGAGCAAAGATCCGCTTCAGATAGGAGAGATATCGGAAAAACAAGATATTCCCGAAAGATATCTCGTTCAGATTCTGATACAGCTAAAGCGGATGGGATTGGTGACCAGCTCTAGAGGAAAGCAAGGTGGATACATTCTTGCTAAAGTTCCAAGCGAGATAAGCCTGGGCGAGGTTATCCGAAACATTGTGGGACCTCTTGTTCCGGTTGCTGAATCAGTGCTAACAAAAGAATCTGTGTTTAGCAGTGTTTGGAGTGAAGTAGAAGGGGCTATTCAGTTTTTTATTTTTGAGGTTTGTTTTTGAAAATCTTAAGCTACCTTTTTAGTGTTATTGTTTGTTATATTATAGCAGAAGTATTATTGACTTATAGAACAGAAAGCGAGAGTTTAATTATGGCAC
>JAQBAV010000169.1:0-2583 GCA_032126595.1 Candidatus Omnitrophota bacterium
TGTGGTGGTATTCATGATCTTTTTGCAAAACACTCAATAGTTGTATGCTAAACGAAAGACCAATAACCGCCGCAACAATCACCCGACGCCATCCTTTTTTATTTAACGATAAAAACAAAGGCAGTAACCATAGAGGGACAAGGGGAACTAAGAATCTCGGCCCCCAGCTCCATCCTCCTCCCCAACCGTGCCACATGGAAGTAATAAGCAAATTAGTTATAATAAGGCTTAAAAATAGAAGAGTTTCTTTTTTGCGTATTTTTACAAGCCGCGTATACCCCAACATCCCTATCAGCAAAATCGGGCTATATATAAAGAGTCCTTTGTTGATTGAAAAGAACAGTTTGTACGAATTATTCCATATGCCGGAGATGGAAAATTTCGTAGCTTCAGCGCCATATCCAAATTCAAGCACGCTCTCAAATCTTATGGAGTTAAGATAAAGCAGAAATGATAAAGCAGAAATGATTACCAAGGAAAAGATAGCACTGCTAACCAGCCCGTTTTTTATATCAGTTTTTTTACAATGATCCCAAAAGATGTATAAAAGCAATAGCGGGACATATGTGATATAAACTACTTTTATTATAATCAAAAAAGCACAACTAAAAGATGCGAGCAATAGATCCCTTCGTGAACCCCTGAGAATGAACAATATTGAAAAAAGCAAAAAAAACATTTGAGTTGCTTCCGAAAAATCCCATACGCTGTAACGCCAGGATAAAGTGCATAGTCCGAGGATTAGTGTCATAAAAAAAGATATTCGCGCGGTTCCCCCCAGCCTCCTTATTAAGCAATAAAATAACGCACAAGACCCGGCTCCAAAAAATATATTGTAAAAAGATACTATAAGGGTTGGAGCCAGTGGTTGATTTAGCAGCCCTCCTAGAAATTGCCCTGCGACAACAAACGGAATTAATACAAAACCCAACCCGGGACCATATTTTGAGTATTTAGGTGTCCCTCCGCTTTTTGCTTCAGAGCCAATATCGAAATTCCCTTTTTCAATCAAGGCTGTGGCGGTTGCTATTGAAAAAGAAGTATCGATAACTTCAACATTTCCTTTTGATGTTGTGAAATAAACCAGCACAAAAAACAGAAATATTAACATTTTTATCTTAGTATCTTTTTTCACTTTATCTCCCATTCATTGTTATCCAAAAGCATACCTCCTATTGTAAGAATTGGCAAATTCATGGAGACCAGAGGGGCTGAACTTGAACTAAAATTATGTTTATTCACCGGAGGAGGCAGGAATACAAGCATTGAGCGAAGCGAGGGGCGAAGGATCCCTACTTACTCTGCAATGCACCCAGAAGTTTTCCAAAAATACTCAAGGGAGGTAGGAAGCCGAGCTATTATCTATTGCCTTTTATTTGTGCAATAATTGGATGGGGGACTAATTTTCTGGCTATAAAGATGCTTTTTAAGCCACATAGAGAACTTAAGATCTTTAGATTTAGACTCCAGGGAGTTCTTCCAAGAAGGCAGGCGAGTATGGCTGAAGCTATCGGTGAAGCTATTGAGAGAGAGCTTATAAGAAAAGAAGATATAATATCTATGTTAAGTAATATTGGGAAAGATAAAATCTCAAGTATTACAGATACAATAATAGATGAGAAGCTCAGGATTTATAAACTTAATAGTATATATTTTGTAGACAAAGCGCACAAAAAATTACTCGAGGCATTAAAGTCTTTTGTAAAGAGAGAAGTTATAAGTACTGTGTATTCTGGCAGACACCTTGGCGGAAATCTGACAGATACTATAGACATACGTAGTCTTGTAACCGAAAGGATAAAGGGGTTTTCAACACATGAGCTAGAAAAAGCCACTTTTTCTCTGATGGGCAAAGAGCTAAGATTCGTGGAGATCATGGGAGCTGTTATAGGTTTTTTTATAGGAATTTTCCAGGTAGTGCTACTCATTTTGTAAAGGGAGGAGATAATGTTTACTTCTTTAATTGCAACGTTTGTTGCCGCTACAGGAATTGCAGCAGGTGTTACAGCCTTGGGATTAGGTATAATGGCCATAAATGCAATTGATGCTATATATGGGAAACGGATAGAAAAGTTCTTGTCAGATGAAGACGCGAAAGAGAAGAAAGCCGGATCAAAGAATAGAAAATAGTAAGGCAGGGTGTAATGAGATTGATGGTTTTGATATGTATACTACTAAGCGCTACAATTAATTGTTTTGCAAGCACTCAAGAAGAAATAGGAGATACTTTTACTCAGGAATGTCATGACGGACACACCTATGCACCTGTCGACAATGTGCCCCCTACTGTGATTTACGCTGACATGAATGGAGACGGCTCAAAAGAAGAAATATTAGGGGTTCAAATGCATTCAGTTGATGATGGATCTTTCCCGAGAGCATTTGTTTATGTGTTTACAGAAGATGGAGAACAAACCATACCACTTAATGAATATTTAGGTAGCTCAGTATCGCTGGGGGAGGAAGGATGGACCGAGAAAACAATTGATGTAATAGATTTAAATGAAGATGGTAAACAAGAAGTTGTTATCTGGTCTTCAGGCGGGATGCACCATCATAATGTTATGATAATAGGTATGGTGG
>JAQBAV010000170.1:0-3853 GCA_032126595.1 Candidatus Omnitrophota bacterium
GTTCCAAGCCGGGGTTGGTCCAACCCCGGCTTGGAACAATAGGTCATTTCTGTATGTACCTATAAATAAAGCACTTAGCATATTTAGCCATTTTCCCGAACCGGGTTCGCCCGAACCCGGTTCGGGGGGCAGAGAGATTGATATCCCACAGGTCACCCAAACCCCAAAAACTACCACCTAAAATCTAAAAAATCACCCTTGACAAATAAGCATAAAAGGTTTATATTCGTGAATTCTGGAACGAACTTCGTGATTATTTTCACAATATAGTTAGATGTCTATAATAATAAGGGTAACAAATGACTAACGGCAAAAAAAGAATACCAGAGTCTACAATTTCACGTCTATCAGTTTATCTTAGAGAGATAACGGAGCTTGCCGCCGTTAATATAAAGACTATCTCTTCTGCCGAGCTTGGCGATAGAACCAATCTTTCTGATGTGCAAGTAAGAAAAGACCTTGGATATTTCGGGCAGTTTGGCGTGAGCGGAGCGGGGTATTCAGTGGCCGAACTTAAAATAGCTCTTGAAAAAATTCTCGGAAGAGATAAGACCTGGAATGTTGCCATAGTCGGGGTAGGCCATTTGGGCTCTGCTCTTTTAGCTTATTCCGGTTTTCGTAAGCACGGACTTGATGTAGTTGCAGCCTTTGATACGGATATTAGAAAAATAGGGAAGGAGTTTGAAGGAGTTAAGATAAGTTCTATAGAAGAACTTGGCCAAACCGCCTCTAAAGAAAAAGTTGCTATCGGCATCATCGTGGTTCCGGCAGGCGAGGCTCAAGAGGTTGCCGAAACCTTAGTTAATTCAGGCGTTGAGTGTATTTTAAACTTTGCTCCGGTTAGCCTGAATGTTCCCGAAAACATTAAAGTTAAAAACGTTGACCTTTCAAGGGAACTCGAAACGCTTTCTTATTACCTGGCCAATAACGGCGATGGTGGCGGCAAATAATGAAAAAAGTTATAGCTCTGGGAGCTGAAAATAAAACAACTTTTTCCTCGTACTCCGATAAGGGCTTGCACGTAAGCGAAGAAAACGAGAGCCTAAGCACTCTTGAAAACTATAATAGTTTTGAGAAGGCCGTGAGAAACCATATTAAAGAGAATGATATAAAGGTTGAGACGGTGGCGTGTGACCTACATCCGGATTATCGCTCTACAGAATTAGCGGAAATATTAAAAGAAGAGAACGCACCCAATGCGAGGATCGTTAAAGTGCAGCACCATTTCGCTCACATTGTAAGCTGTATGCTGGACAATGATATCGACGAAGAGGTTATAGGCGTAAGCTTTGATGGGACAGGTTATGGGTCTGACGGCAAGACGTGGGGAGGAGAGTTTTTGCTTTCGACAAGAAAGAGCTTTACCCGCAAATACCATCTGGAATACATGCCTCAGCCGGGCGGAGATATCGCTGCACGAGAGGCGTGGCGTATGGCTTTAGCATATTTAATAAAGACATATGGAAATTCTTTCAAAAATTACGGGAAGAGCCTTATTAATAGGATTGGAGAAAGTAGAGTAGATATAATTGCCCAAATGGTAGAGAAAGATATAAATTCACCCGAAACTTCCAGTATGGGGAGACTCTTCGATGCGGTCGCATCTCTCATAGGCATATGCGACGAATCAACCTTTGAGGCCGAAGCGGCCATTTTGCTTGAGGCCGAAGCAACTAACAATATTAAACCCTACTACCACTACGAGATTAAGGGTGAAGAGATAATCGTCACCGAGATGATAGAAGAGATTATGGATGACCTTAAGCGAGGGGCTCCAAAGGGTGAAGTAAGCGCTAAGTTTCACAACACAGTTGGTGAAATTATTATTAAAGTATCTAAAAAAATAAGCAGTGAAACCGGAATAAATAAGGTGCTTATCTCCGGCGGATGTTTTCAGAATAAATATTTAGTTAAGTATCTTGAAGAAAAAATAAAAGATCAGGACCTGGAACTATTTAAACATAAAAATTATTCGCCTACAGATCTGGGAATATCGGTGGGCCAGGCTGTAGTAGCGGCGAATAAGCAGTGAACCGTAAAGAGTGAACAGTAAACAGAGAGATTGCTTCCCCCGACAAGTCGGGGTCGCAATGACGCAGAGGGAAGGCCGCGATGACCACGACTCCCGTCATTGCGAGGAGCGAAGCGACGAAGCAATCTATAAATAAAAATGAAGAGGCAAGGATGTGTGTATATAATAACCGAAATTCTAATGACCAAAACGTGTTTTGAATTTAAGATTTAGAATTTGTCTGGGATTTAGATATTCGGATTTCGGATTTATTGTAGTTGGTAGTTGGATAAAGGAGATAAGATGGCGTTTAAAGTTATTAAGGAAGATATACTGAGTCACAATGAGATGATAGCTGATGAAGTGAGAGAGACCTTGGCTAACGCCGGGACTTTTATGATAAATATCATTTCTTCACCGGGCTCGGGCAAGACATTGTTTCTTGAAAAAGCAGGGCCGCTTCTTAAAGAAGCCGGGATCGATTTCGCCATTCTTACAGGTGACTGTTTCACTTCAAGAGACGCTGAAAGGCTTGATAGGGCCGGGCTTCCGGTTGTACAGATAAATACAGGCGGGGCGTGCCACATAAACGCGGAGCTTATCCAGAAAGCCCTCAAAGAGGTCGACGTCCAGGAGCTGGACCTGGTTATAGTAGAAAACGTAGGAAACCTTGTGTGTCCCGCGGATTTTGATATAGGTGAGGACTTTAAGATAGCCTTTCACTCAACGACAGAAGGGGATGATAAGCCGATAAAATATCCGATGCTTGTCAAAGAGAGCAGCTTGGCTATAATAAATAAAATAGATTTGATCGAAGTAGTGGACTTTGATATTGATTTCACAGAAAAAAGTATCCAAAAAATAAACCCTGCCATAAAAGTTTTAAGAACATCTTCTAAAACAGGAGAAGGTATAGATGGTTTTGTTAAATGGATCAAGGAAAAAATAAAGGAGAACGAAGAATGAGGTACCTGTATCTAAAAAAGGAAGATCTCGGAAAGTTCATCGATGATCTCAAAAAAGACTACAAAGTTGTAGCACCGGTCAAAAAGGAAAACCTTTTTGTCTTTCAGGAAGTGGATTCAGCGGATGAAATAACTCTGGATTATACTCCGACCATAATTCCGCCGAAGAAGTATTTCTTCCCGCAGAAAGAAAAACTTGGTTCTTTCACTATGGGAGAGACTAAGATGGGCGAAACTAGCGTTGAAGTCGAACCCACCGTTATATTCGCGGCACACACTTGTGATATCGACGGTATGGAATGCCTGGATCACGTGTTTTCAATGGATCCGTCAGACCCGTACTACAACAGAAGAAAAAAATCTGTCGTAGTTATAGGGTATGAATGTATGGCTCCATGCGATAAACATGCAACGTGTGTGACCATGGATACACATAGCCCTAAAGCAGGATATGACTTAATGATCACTAACGCAGGAGATAAATACATAGTTCATATAAACTCCAGAAGCGGCGAAGAGATACTTGAAGGCAACAAGCTTTTTAAGGATGCAGAGGGGGAAGCCAAAGCTGAATTAAAAAAACTTCGCGAAGAAAAAATGAAAAAATTCGAAGTTAAGCTTGATGCAAAATTCAGAGATCTTCAGGGTATTTTTGAAAAGTCTTACAACAGCAAAGTCTGGGAAGATGTTGGAAAGAAATGCGTTTCATGCGGCAACTGCACCGCCGTATGCCCCACATGCTACTGCTTTGATATGTACGACAACTTAACTCTGGATCTAAAAGAGGGAGAAAGAGAAAGAGTGTGGGATTCCTGTCAGCTTGAAGAATTTGCAGAAGTCGCCGGCGGAGAGAATTTCCGCGAAGAGAGATCCAGCC
>JAQBAV010000171.1:0-6264 GCA_032126595.1 Candidatus Omnitrophota bacterium
CCACCCTCCCTTGGAAACAAATCCATCAGAAACAAACTCATCATCTAAAAAGGCGCTTACTGAGCTAAAAAACTTCTCCTTAAAAGGTTCGTATGTTAAATCAATATTAATCATTGCATCTGATATTATTTTAGTTCTTTCTTCTTCACTATGCTTCAACCAAAACTGTCTGGGCCTTACAAGATAGCCCGAAACCATTTCAATATTTTTCAGGCTAGTTATGGCTACATTTAAAAGGCCTCCATTTTCTATCACTTCCAAATCGTCCGGATAATTTTCCGGGAATAGATGCCATGCTAATATTCGTGCTTCTTTATGAGAAAATATTGTATGTAAAGCTTCGTGGGTAAGTGCTTCCAGATAAAGATTGGTTTGGATTCCAGCCTTCCTATTTTTTTCATCTAAATGTTTAAGATAGGTTTCAAGATCATAGCTAATACCGATGGTTGGTTCGCCAAAAACGGCATAAAGCTGACTAGAATGCATCGAATTAAATCCTAGCAAGTAATCATTATCTGAATGCATAATTATCGGAAGCTTTACGATTCTATATTTATCTAATGCGCTGGAAAGAGTATAACGTAATGTACTTAAAACTACCTTTGTCTGGTATCCATGCTTTTCAAAAAAGCTAGATCTTTCTTGCGGTATCTGCATGTCAATAAGCCTTACACTGTGCTTTAGCTTTTCACACTGCTCTACAATGCTTGCTAAATTTCCTTCTGCATTTTCATTTATTCTGCGGGCCATTTCTTCTCTAAATGAGGCATCGTATAATTCTGGTGATTCTATAATTGTTCCGTATGTTCTTTCGACGAATGCCTTTCGTTCGGCTTTCTCCTCGTCTGAGACGTACCCTTTCTCTAGGAACATTTTAAGTGTGGTCTCAACAGCCACACCTGGATGTCCTATATAACTATTCTCTAGACCTCCCCTATCTATATGACTTGCTTCCTTTATCCTTTCGTATTCTTTTTTGATTTGTTTGAGTAGGTCCACTATCTGAGGATCATTATCTCTTATAACATCATCTTCTTCTAATAACTCCATGCGCCTTCTTTGTAAAAGATCAGAGAAGTATAGCCTTCTTTGTATAAAATATAATCTGTCGTCTCTAGAGTCATCCTGTGCTTCTTGTGTCATTTCTTCTTCTATACTTCCATAATATAGTTCTAGCACTTCCTCTGAATCTTTTCTGGCTATTACGAAACTCCTATCACCGAGTTTTTCTGCTAACTCTTCGGCTCTATCGCTCATGCCTTCGGGATATGGATCAATAATAAAGTCTGGTGTTTCAACATAATAATGCAGTATTTCCTCATGCTTAATAACAGAGGCTTTAATGCCGAGCTTGGTTAAACGTCTTGTCAAATCTTTTGAGTGCTTTACACAATCTCCGTATCCTTTCCACTCTTCGCGTGTCTCTAAAATTATTTTTTTAAATATCTCATATTGGCTTTCTTCCTGTGGGCTCTCTTCAGGCTTACTTTCAGCTTCTTGAGTTTTCCCTGTATTCCTAAACCATAGTTTTGTTTGTCTTCTGCCTACAACAACATCTATCTTATCCCAACTGTCCCTAAAAGGCTTTCTGTAGTTTTCTTTGAGATTTCCCTGGTTTATTTTTTTCTCATTCAAATATCTATTTTTTATCTCGCTTTCGGTAGAGGCATACGAAGTAGTAAATCCTGACTCGCTGGCTAGCTGAACAATGTGTTCTACTGCTGCAGTATTCCAAGAATTATATTTCTCTTTTTTTTCTGCCGGTATCATGCGCAAGCCTATGCTAGGCTGGACTTCATCTATCAAGAGCGCCGGGTCTCCATCAGTACTTAATTCCTGTATCCTTATGACACCGAATAGACCTTCATCCGGCACATAAGCATCATTGGCCTTGGTATCTAGTATTTTAAGTTCAGGATTTCTGGCTAACGTATCTCTTGCGGGAAATATCTTCAATACTTTTTCTTCAGGATCATAGAGAGTTAAAGCGTGCACATCATTCTCTCCTTCTCCCCATGAAAAGTGATTATGTTTTACTATGAGCTGTTCTAGAAATTGGAATTTTTCTCCCCCTTTTACCGAAAGAAAAGCTTGTTTCCCTTTTCTTTTTTCTGGATAGGCTATATCAGTTCGTGATGCCCCCATTCTCACTAAAACAAAAATCCATCTAACTCCAAGTACAGGATCTTTAATAACCCTGTTGAGCATTACAGCAAATTCTTTAAATGTGAAATCCCCATCATCAATACCTTTAATAACAAGAGGAACAATATCGTTCATTTCTCCGGGTGTTTGCGCTTTTTTAAGGGCTTCTGTAATTGTAAATTCTATTCCTGTCGGCAATGGCCTGTGTTCGCTCTTTGCCCCGACTGAAGGTGATAATTCAGAATCAGCCAGATGTTTTATTATTATCTTAATCTTTTTCAGATTACCTATTTCATCAAGTCCTTCTGTGGAAAAAGTCTGTTTTACCTCCGATGGCAAGATTATAGTTACGCTAGTACCGCTGTCTTCACCGAAACTCTCAACAGGCTTCGTTGCTATTTCAATATCTGCTCCAATTTCTGCGGCTGCATTGGATAGAAGTTTGAAACCTAAACCGCCTGGGCGATTTTTTGTAGGACTCCTATATGTCGGAATTTTTCGGCTAAGCAAGTTCCCGTAAGCCTGGAGGCCCTCCTCAGCAATACCCTCCCCATCATCCTTTATGCTTATGAGAATATTACCTTCTTCGGTCCTGATTTCTACCTCTACATTAGTAATCTTGCTTCTGGTTATACCATCTGCATATCCATCTCTTCCTTCCAAAGCGTTTTTCAGAAGCTCTGCAAATGCTTGACTAAAGGCCAATTTCCAGCCATCAATATACTCATTCTTTTCTTCTTCCTTATCTATCCAAGCAGAAGGATGAATAGCTACGTTAATTGCTTCAGGCAAGTTTAACGCTACTTTTGCATTAAGAACATTTATAAAAGATTTGTTCCCCATTTGATCGCGCGTGACGTCCTCTATTAATTTGGTTATATATATTTTTTCAGGACCTTCTAGTTTTGTTGGTTGAAGAATATCTTGTTTGTCTTTCATTTGTAACGCCGCTAAGGGAATCCGTAAAACAGCTCGCGTGGTTTCTGTTTCAGTGTCGGCCTCTTCCAGTTTAAAATCTCCCCCTAAAGAAGTAGTCTGTTTGCGTATATTTCTTAATCCTGCGCCCATACCACCTAAATAAAATTCTAATGCGGGAATATCTTCTTTCCGAGAGGTGGTAGTCTCTTGCGTGCCTTTACCGTTATCACTGACGATAACAACTAGATCGTCTTCTTCCAACTCAAATGCTATAGTGATGGCTCCTTTATATCCAGAGATCGGTTCTTCAGAAGAAACTGCCGGGTCGTATAATGATACAATTGCATCGTAGGCATTTTCTAGTATGTCTTCCAAAATACCGCCTACCTTTCTAATGGGTAAGCTTCTTATTAAATGATTCAATGTTCTGGAAAATGCTTCTTGCTTTTGTCCCCAGGCTTTCTTGTCAGCTTTATTCGCTGTGTCGAACATTGTTGCTTCGCCAAAATGAAATAATATACGTTCTCCTTCGCCTGTACCGCGTATAAAGCCCTCTAGTGCTTTTGTGACTTCTAGATTCTTTTGATAATCATTAAACTCTTCGATAAGACGCTCTATAGAATGTTCCCTAGAAACGTCTTCCTCTGTTTTATTGGTGCTTCTTGCTCTTTCTACAATATGTGAAACTTCATGTCTGAACCATTTAGAATAAGTAATTAAATCTTTAGATCTAACCTGTTTGATAAATTCTAGGCTTCCAGCAGGGATTAGCATATTTGAAGATCGTGCTTTTCCTTCTTCGTTTCTATAAGTTCCTGGGTGCGTAATTAATCTAAAATCTTCCTTGGAAGGAAACTCAACTAGAAAGTCGAGCGCAAACGCATAAAGAAGTTTATAAAACTCTGCTTCGGGCGGGCTATGGATATGTATCTCATTTGTTACGCCTTTTCCTGTAAGTTCGCTTTCTATATCCTTAGCTATCCCTTTATTTTTTGGAAGCTTATGTTTCTTTTCCCATTCGTCCCAATATGTCCCCCAGAGCTTATTAATTACTTCGTGCTGCTTAGAGTTTAATGTATATTGAACCCACTCATCACCTTTTCTAACCAGGGCTACCGCTGGTGAATCATCTTCTTTGTGAGCTCCTTTTTCTCCTCTCATAGCTTTATCTAGTGATTTTTTAGTCGCCTTTCTCCCCCTTTCAACTAATTCTTCCTTCTTCTTTAAACTAATATCAAAATCTGTTGTGCTAACATCTACCGGTATATCTACTATTCTGGCCCAGTCATCGTCTTCTATGTGCCTTTTGTCGTGGGCATCCAAGCCTGTTTGCACCAACTCGGAAACAATATGCACAACTGGAATTTTCTTGAGCATTTTTAAGACCCAGCTTAGAAAACCCTTTGATTTTTTCTTTTGCGCAATTTCATGCACCATAAATCCAACAACTGGAACGCCTCTTGCTCCATCATTATCAAAAACAAAAAGTGGGAAATTGCTTAAAAGGCCTCCATCAACTACACGGCGGGTTTTGATTTTGTCTTTATAGGCTCCAAACCATTTAAATACATTGAAGAAAATAGGTATGCCCATGGACATGCGAACAGCTTCTGACACCTTAAGGTCTGGAGCTGTCTCAGCATCAAGAATCAGCATATCAGCATTTGATATGTCGCTTGCAACAACTGTAAGCGGTATAGGAAGGTCTTTTAGCTTAGGCTCGAATCCAAGCTTATCTTTTAGTTTTTCTGCAAGCCATCTTTCAAAAGTCTTTCCTCTATATAAACCTCCAAAAAGAAGCAAGTTTAGCGATGACGGTAAAAATCCCCATCTCTTATCTTTAAATTGATTAAAATCCGTTTCAAAGATGATTTTTCTTATTTCTTTATGAGTATATCCTACGGCTACAAGACTGGCTGTAATGGCTCCGGCTGAAGTACCAGCTACTTTTCTGAACCATAATTTTTTCTCTGCTAATTCTTCGAGTGCTCCTATATAAGCAACTCCCTTGGCTCCGCCCCCTTCAAAAACAGAGTCTATTAACTCTTTCCCTTCTAGGTAAGCTTTTAGTTCTTCCTTGGCCTTAGAAGCTTTTTCTTTCTCTTCAATTTTCCTTCTATTTAAAACTTTTCCGCCTAGGCTTTCAAAAGTGCTAAGAGCCTCGTCGCTTACTGATTCAGCAAAGTCATCTTGTGTAGCAAGAAGTTTATATCCAAAGTGAATTGCATAATCCCATACACCCAGAGTTGTCTTTGTATTTTTGACCCCTTTGCTGACAATTGAAATTCCATATTTGCTTGTTTCAACGTTTGCCGAATCTGGAATAGCTCCCTTACCTTCTTGTCGTAATTTCTGTACATAAGAAATATCTTCTAGTGGGTATCCTATAAGAAAACCATGAAACTCGCTTCTTCCGGGTATATCGCTCATATATCTCAAAAGAAGATCGTTAACTTTTTCTGGCTTTGGTCCGTTTTTATCCCCCAGAAGCAAGTCTAAATCTTCCCTAGTCACAACATTATTATCAACTAAAAATTGTCCTTCTTCTTTTAGTCTATTAAAAAAGTGTTCTTCTGACAATACATATGGTCCGTTAAATATAAGACCAAGTTTTTTTGCTATATCTCGATTTGCTAAAATCTCTTTTGCCAAAATATTTACAGACGGGTCATTATTGTCAGCATATTGTATGTACGCGGGTTTAATTCCGAGAAAAACGGAAAAAACTTCCGGATGCAGGAAAGTTTTCTTGGCTTTCGGAGAAAGCTTTTTAAAAAGCTTGGCAACTAACGCTGCTCTTATATGAAAATCGCGATCGTATGATAGGTCCCGGATTGCGTCGCTTATAGAGGCGCTATTCGGTTCGTCCTCTCTGGGATCTTGCGCGGCTTTTGTAGCTGCTAAGAAAGAGATTTGTGAAAATATTAATGAGGCTATCACTATAGTCGGGATAATGCCGCCTGTCCCGCTTTTTGCAAAAAAGTTTGTTATGCTTGCAAGAATTGCTGGAGCAATAATTCCACCGGTAATCACTTCGGTTATAATAAATGCTCCTATTATAAAACTTGCTACTGCTACAGAGATCGACACTAAGCCCTCTTTGCTTTCATCCTCAGAGAATCCGCTGATCTCATCTAGATCCTTTTGCATCTTCTTTACCTCTCTCAAATATCTGCTATGGTCGGAAGCCTCCCTTCCAAG
>JAQBAV010000172.1:0-3279 GCA_032126595.1 Candidatus Omnitrophota bacterium
CCCAGGGACTGCAAAAAGTTCATGGCGGGCTTTTCCCTGTTTCCGGAGGAAACGCGGTAAGAGAAGCTAAAAAGGCACAAAACGCGCCTAAGATCGAGAAGCTTTTAGAACGCGCGAATAAGAGCATCGAATTGAAGGACTATGATCGAGCGGAACAATACGTCGCTGACATACTTGAATTGGATCCGGACGACGAAATAGCAAAGGAACTCGTAATAGAGATCAGTACCCTTAGGGCGATAAAGGAAAAACAAGAAGAGATAAAAAAAGAAGAAAAGAAACCAGCTGAAGAGATCAGTCAAGCAAAAGAACAAAATCCCGCAGAGGAGAAACATAAAGAAGAACCCAAACGTCTCTCCCGCGAACAAGAAAAACAAGAAGCCGAAGCGAGACGCGAGGCACAGCGCTTAGCTAGAGAAAAATCCAAAGCAGAAAGAGAAGCACGCAGGCAGATCGAACTTGAAGCACGGAAGAAAAAAGAAGAAGCTAAACGCCTGGCCCGCGAACAGGCAAAACAGGAAGATGCAGCAAGACGTGAAGCGCAGCGCCTGGCCCGTGAAAAAGCAAAACAAGAAACCGCAGCACAGAAAAAGACCCAGCTTGAAGAGCGGAAGAAAAAAGAAGAAGTCCGACGCTTGGTCCGCGAACAAGCAAACCAAGAAAAAATATCAAAAGAGAAAGTAGAAAAACAAGTAAAAGAACAAGCAAACCAAGAGCAAGAAGCAATTAAACAAGCTAAAAAAGAAGTCACCAATAAGGAAAAAATTAAAAAATACATGGTAAAAGCGCAAGACTATCTTTCGAAAGATAATATAGTTAATGCAAGATTTTATGCATATAAGGCTTTAGACGTTGATTCAAGCAATGAGGAAGTGAAAGGTTTAGTCCAAAGCATCGATAATGAAGATATGTTTCTTGGAATGTCAAAAGCCGAGGAAGGCCGGCCAAAAGAGATAGAAAAAAACATAGAGGAAGCAAAAAAGGATGCTTTTACAGAATATAACGAACCGGATAGATGGACAGAATCTGTGTCAAAAGTATTCAAAAAGCCCACTTATGAAATGGGGATAGTTCAGGAGACTAAAACGCAGACTATTGATGAATGCGTTAATATTGCGCTAAAAAGAAGCCAGCGAATAAAAATGACAGAAAAGCAAGCTAAACTCGCCGAACTCAGAGTTTGGGAGGCAAGGCGTGATATCCTTCCAGAAGTTGCTGCAAAGTATGAAATGGGCTCAGGTAGAGTGGCTGCCGACGGAGAAAACAGACACTACAGGAGTAATAGATATCAAATAGAAGTCAAACAAACCGTTTTTGATGGTATGGGTAAATGGTTTGCGCTTCGCCAATCTCAGACTAATTTAGAGGTAGTGAAGCTTGAAGGAGAGAAAGTTCGAAATGAAATAATCGCAGATACAAAAAAAGCGTATTACAACGTCGATAAAGCGATAAAAGCGCTTGCCATTCAGGAAAACCTAAGAGAGACATATGTTACATTTTTTGGAAGGACGCAGCAAGCTTATGATTCTGAGCTGATATCAAGGACAGAGTACTTAAAGGTTAAATCCTATGACGCAAAGGCGGCTTTCCAGTATACCTCAGCAGTGGAAGACCTAAAGCTGGCGGAGATGATACTTTCCCAAGCCATGGATTTAGACCCTGACCAAGTAATAGCAATAAAGCCTGTTGAAAGACCCACAGAAAAATTATCCTTAGGGTTAGACAATTGCTATCAATTAGCCATTGCCAATAGTCCAACTTTCAGGATTAAATCCAAAATGATAGAGTACTACAGTTACGAACGTAAAATGATGAAGGCAAGAGGATGGCCGCAAATAGACTTCAATGGGTCTTTCGGGGCGGCGTATGAGAATTATGAGCCCCTCTGGTCGACTACAGACATACAGGCCGACAACTCAGGACCCGCACGATCGGGGAGAGAGCTAGAACCTGAGTGGTATGCCGGGGTAAAAGGGAGTATCCCGATTTGGGGCAACACATTTGAATATAACTATGTACGAGAACAATGGGCGCCAACCGTATCTACTTTTAGAGGTTCTCAAACTGCGACCAGTTATTTTACTTTAAATATTTTAGATGATCTTGCATATTTTTCTAATTTGCAGGATTCGGAGGTAGGGTTTGAAAGAGCAAAATACGAGTATGATAAAGCAAAAAAAGACCTAATAGTTGAAATAAAGGAGCTTTATTTTAACTATCGGAAAGCGCTTCTACAGATGGATCTTAGCGTAGAACAAGTTGAGTATGAAAGTACATATGTTGATGTTCTTCGAGAAAGAACCCGCATGGGGGAACTGGAAACTTCACAACTAACCGAAGAACTTGAAAAGCTGGCAGAATATGAATATGGCGGAGTTCAAGGAGAGGCAGATTACTATATTTCTCTAGCCGAACTCGATAAAGCAACAGGTCTTCCGAATTATTTTAGGCCCTCATATGAAAAAACTGAATTTGAAGAATGGAAAAAAGAAAAAGAAATAAAAGAAGCAGCTAGAATAGCCGATAAAGAAAAAGCTAAACAAGAGGCTGAGGCAAAAAAAGAAGCAGAGCGCCTGGCCCGCGAAAAAGCAAAAGCCGAACGCGAAGCAAAACGTCAAGCCGAACGCGAAGCTCGACGTAAAGAAGATGAAGCCAAGCAATTGGCCCGCGAAAAAGAAGAACAAGAATCCGATAAAGAAAAAGAATAGGATATGTATAAGCATAAACCAATAGCTTTTATGACGGCAGACATCATTGCCGTCATAATAGCATTCATCGCATCATCTTTTATCGCATATGGAAAGTCACAAGCAAGCCTTATGCTTGATTATACATGGCTTTTAGTATGTATAGCAGGCATTACCCTGGTCATTTTTTACCTAATGGATCTTTATTTTTTTAGAAGAGACTTCACCGGCCTTACAGACCTACTCAACCTTTTTGCATCTTTAGGAATTGTTTTTGTTGCAGAAAGTGCGCTTATTTACATAAGTGGAGCAAAGAGTTTTATTTGGAGAGACTTTTTATTTTTCGACACCCTTGTTAAAGCAGGCTTGATAGTGCTCTTCAAAATTCTTTTGAGTACGCTATTTAGAAATATAAAAATAGTAAAGAGAGCGTTAATTATAGGAACAGACAAAAAGGCCAGATGGGGCATAGATTTTATAAGAAGAAACAAAGATATCGATATAGAAGTTGTTGGTCTCATCGAAGAAGGAGAGATCAAAGAAGGAGAGATCGGAGAAGAAGAGGTGGAGGGTGTTAAGGTTATGAAGCACG
>JAQBAV010000173.1:0-17952 GCA_032126595.1 Candidatus Omnitrophota bacterium
GGGGTAAGATGGACATTCTGCCTGCCACAAAACCTCACCCCTAGCGAATATTGCCTTCTTTTTGTTTGGCAGGTGTATGGCCAGGTCAAGTGTGCATTTATTTGACAGTTCATCAGACATGACAACACAAATGCCGACACAGCTTAGATTTTTTGAAAAGGCAATACCCTCTGTAAAAGGTTTTCTGTTGGTGGTTTCATATTCGACTCTTAGAATAACATCGGCTCTGAAAAGTTTCCTGGATTCAAATGTGGACATGAGTCCTCCTAAGAATTTAATGAGCTTTGTAGACGGTGTGTATAAAAATAAGTTCTTCCGATCAAGCGACCTTTTTTAAAGTAGCTACGCCGTCTTTGATGGCGGCTTCTGAAACAGCTTTCGCTTCCCAATCGCTTATTCGCGGGTCGAACGGCGTGGGTATAATGTAGTCCGGACCGAATTCAAATTTTCTTCCGTATGCTTTTTCAACTTCCTTCGGGACGTTTCCCTCCCTTGCAAGGTTGGCTAAAGCCTCGGCTGCGGCAACCTTCATGTTCATTGTGATGGTCGTTGCGCGGACATCCAATGCTCCGCGGAATATAAAAGGAAAACCCAAAACATTATTTACCTGATTCGGGTAATCGCTTCTGCCGGTAGCCATAACAAATTTTCTATCTTTCATGCATTCCGCCACTTTTTCAGGCAGTATTTCCGGAACCGGGTTAGCCATTGCAAATATAGCGGGAAAGTCAGCCATGGAGGTTATCATGTCTTGCGTAACGCAATCGGCTACAGAGACGCCTATAAAAACATCAGCACCATTTATGGCGTCAGCAAGCGTCTTTTTAGGAGTGGTTACAGCATGTTCTTTCTTATACTTATTTAAGTCTTCCCTGTCCGTGGTAAGAACGCCTTTGGAGTCACAAAGAAGTATATCTTTTACTCCGTCTGCTCCTATCATATCGGCTATTCGAAGACCCGCAGCTCCCGCTCCGTTTATAACAACAGTAAGGTCTTCAGGTTTTTTACCGGAAAGAATGCAGTAGTTTTTAAGCGCTGCCAGGGTGATTATAGCCGTACCCCACTGATCATCATGAAACACGGGGATATCAAGCATTTCATCAAGACGTCTTTCGATCTCGAAGCATGCCGGAGAAGCTATATCTTCAAGATTTATACCACCGTACATTGGAGCTATTGCGACTGTTGCCCGAATAACCTTTTCTATATCTGTTTTACCGTTCTCGTCCAGGACGCCTTCTAATGGAACAGGCCACGCATCAACTCCGGCGAAAGACTTAAAAAGTACAGCCTTGCCTTCCATTACAGGTATTGAAGCTTTTGCGCCTATGTTTCCAAGGCCAAGCACAGCCGTGCCATCCGTAACTACGGCAACAAGATTACCCTTGGCCGTTAACGAGTATGTTTTAGATGGATCTTCCTCAATGGCCTTACACACCTTCGCAACACCCGGGGTGTATGCCATGCTGAGGTCTTTTTGATTTGAAAGTTTTTTCTTAAGTTCAAGCCCCACCTTGCCGCCAAGGTGATATTCCATTATTTCTTCGTCAGTTATACTGAATTTATTATTATTCATGATATATGTATTATATGAAAATTTAGGAGGAATGCAATAAAAAGTCGCAATATCACAAGCCCGCGATGTTACAAAGATTACCCGGTTGACCGGCCGGGTCGGTAACCGACCCGGCCGGGTAGCGTGTGGCTCAAAAAAAGAACCCGCCGGATTACCCATCCGGCGGGCCTTGTGTGGTGGTGGTGAGAAAAATGAGAGTTCTCCTTATAATGCCGCTATTAAGACATACACTAAGTAAAACCCGAATACTATTGTTATTAAGTTGTTCATATTTACCACCTATATGATTGTAAAAACAAAAACCCGCTTACAGGTAGTTACCATATAAGCGGGTTAAAAAGCGGAATACGATCACGCTAAACGGTAACTGGCAGCCATAGCAACTTGCTTTAGGCCCTGTAGCTTTGCGCCCTACTCTTTCGAGCAGTTTGCCTTAAATAATGCTTAAAATATCTCCTAAAAAGAACCTACCTTTCTGTTTTCTTACACATCTATAGCGTACCTTATAAGTATCATTTTGGCAAGTAAAACTTACTTTTTTTAAATTTACAAAGAAAAATAAAATTATAATTTTGTAAGTGTTTATATTTAAAGTAGTTATAGTGAAGAGTTTATATTGCCCTATAGGGACAATTGGGGCGGAGAGTATTATTTGCTATGTGCTCACGAATTAATACGCATCTAAAAGTAAAGCCTGAGACAGTTTTCTGGCGGCCCAACCTATTCTCATAATCCTTGCAAACGTATTTTTCATTTGAGACCTTCACGAGGTTTCTGCAGGGGACATCCAGGCTTCCGCAGCACTGGCCGCATTGAATGCAGATGTCTTCAAACTCTTTTTCTTTGCCGGCCATGTATATGTCGTAATTTGTTTTTTTCATTTTTTTTAATTAAGAGACCCGGCCGGGTCTCTTATGGTTATTGTTTCCTTTAATGCTATCTCTTTCGAGCTATGAGCTTGCTTAACAGATATCCGACAAGAACTATGATGTAGAAAATAAGTATAATATACAAAGCAATTACTATTACGGACAGGATTATAGACCCTATACCGATTATAAGAGGCCACGTCATAAGTATGAGGCCCGCAATTACCAGCGATACTATTATAACAACTAACCCAATTATAAAATGTTTTAAGGTTTCCATGGGTAATTCCTTTTGTTATCCTTGTGATGTAAGTTCTTCTATTTGATCTTCAGTTACGTCTTTCCGGCGCAGGAATGCAATGCCTATATCATAAGACTGTCCAGGCTCTCCCTCAGATATCCTTACAACTCTTCCAAAAACTCCTCCATTATGGATTATAAGGTCGCCTTCCACCTCGGAACATATATTCGTCATCTTCTGATCCAATTCAACCCATACTATACTTGATAGAGCCGGAGGTATATTACCGGTTCTGAAAAGAAGACCGCAAGCGCTGATATTCCGCGTGGCTGCCTGTGTTTTTGTAGAAAGCTTTTCGCCTCTTAGTTCGCGAAATTTTACATCGTGCTCATAGTCCATGCGTAAAAATTCACGTCTTTCTTGAGAAGCATCGGACATTTTGTTTTCCTCCCTTTTTATAATAATAGTCATCTACAAATTTAACGATTTTTTCCGGTTTGTCAATAACGGTAAAAATATTAATATCTTTTTTTCTACCATTTGAGAGCCAAGACACTTGCCGCCATGAACTATTCTCTTCGCACCTTTAAAGCATTATAGGTTTTTCTTCGCGAAATTTACACCATTTTTGAAAACTTTAAGCCCTATACCTAATCTTTTGTCGGTTCTTGAAAGTCTGCGCCAATTAGGATGCTGAAGAAAAGAAACATGTCTTTCCGGGTGAGGCATAAGCCCTAGAATCCTCCCGGAAGGGTCGCAAATACCGGCTATGGCATCTGTTGAACCGTTGGGGTTTTCAGGATAGCTTGCCTCAAGCCCGTCTTGCGTGGTATAGCGGAATACAACCTGTCCGTTATCTTTAAGACTTTTAAGTACGGAGCGGTTTTTTGGTATAAATTTGCCTTCAGCATGAGCTATGGGCACATAGATTATTTCCGGTAAGCCTTTTGTCCAGACACACTTAGTATTTTTACTATCCGACTTTAAATGTACCCACCTATCCTCGAATTTGCCTGAATCGTTAAGGCTTAAGGTTGCCTCGATCTGGAAGTCGGATTTACCGCCCAGCTTTGGCAATAAGCCCATTTTAACAAGAACCTGGAAACCATTACATATTCCTATGACGAGCTTACCGGAATTCACAAAAGCGTGCATTTCCTTGTTTATCTTGCTCTTTATCTCGTTAGCCAGGATCTTGCCGCTTGCGATGTCATCGCCGTAGGTAAAGCCTCCCGGGATGGCAAGTATGTGGCATTTTGAAAGGATCTTCTTATCCTTCACCAGAGCGTTAATATGGACCAGGTCGACTTCGCTTCCTACCTGACGAAAGGCATGGGCTGTTTCCTGATCACAGTTCGTACCTGCGGTACGCAATATAAGAGTTTTAACTTTCTTCATGCATCAACTTTCTGAATGGTTTTTTCCAATTTGTTTTTAAGGTATTTATATTTGCGTTTATTATTTCTTTGTCATTAAGTCCGGTGACTATCATTTTTTTAGTATTTTCAACCTTACCGATACATTTTACCGGAATACCCTTCATTGTTTTTTCAAACGATTTTTTATTTTCAGGAGTAATTTCTACTATAAAGCGCGAATTCGATTCTGAGAAAAGTAGCATATCGCTTCTCTTTATGGATGCTTCCCTTGGAACGCCTTTTAACGAAACCGCAGCGCCGTATCCTCCCGCAAAAAGCATCTCAGCCAAACATACTGCCAGACCACCTTCTGATGCATCGTGTGCGGACCTAACCTTGCCATTTTTTATTGCCGCCGAAAGAGCTTTCATTGTTTTTAATGATTTTACCGGGTCCACCCTTGGGACAACTCCGCCTTTGATGTTATTAACTGCGAAGTATTGCGACCCTCCCATCTCATCAAAAGTTTTTCCTACCACATATAGTAAGTTGCCAACTTCCTTTACATCGGAAGATATTGTTTTCCTTACATCATCAACAACGCCTATCGCTGAAATTAGAAGCGTCGGCGGAATTGATACGGTCTTTTTGCCCATATTGAATTCATTATTTAGACTGTCTTTCCCGGAAATAAAAGGAGTTTTGTACACTTTTGCTATGTCGTAGCATGCCTGAGAAGCTCTCACGAGTCCGCCAAGCTGTGTGGGTTTTTCAGTATTTCCCCAGCAGAAGTTATCAAGTAGCGCCACTTTGTCAAGGTCTCCTCCTACGGCGGTTATTTGGCGAAGTGCTTCATCTATTGCGCTTGCAGCCATCCAGTATGGGTCTATGTCTCCATAATTGGGGTTTATTCCGTTGGAAAGCGCAATCCCCTTATTGCTGGTGAAGATAGGCCTTGTTACCGAGGCATCGCTGGGACCATCGTTCTCAGGCCCTATAAGAGGTTTTAAAACGCTTCCGCCTTGAACCTCGTGATCGTACTGGCGGATTATCCACTCCTTACTGCACACGTTCCAGGTTGAAAGGACTTTTGTCAAATCCTTCGTAAGATTTTTTGGCTCTCTTCTTTGTATGCCTTTATTCTGTTTTTTTGGTTTCCAAACAGCCTTACGGGTTATCTTAGGAAGTCCATCGTGTATGATAGACATATCAATATCGGCTACAACGTTTTTATCGTAATATAATCTTAGTTTTTTTGTTTTTGTAAATTTTCCTATAACAACGGCCTCGACGTTTTCACTGCGGAATACGTCCATTATCTTTTTAAGCTTCTTTGGTTTAACCGCGAGCACCATTCTCTCTTGTGCTTCAGAAACCCATATCTCCCACGGCTTAAGACCCTGGTATTTTAAGAGTACTTTTTCAAGGTTCACATCCGCGCCTGTTTCTTCACCCATTTCTCCCACCGCGCTTGAAAAGCCTCCCGCTCCGCAATCGGTGATAGCGTCATAAAGCTCTAAGTCACGCGCTTTTAAGAGAGTGTCCATGACCTTCTTTTCGGTTATAGGATTTCCTATCTGTACGGCTGTTGAAGAAATGCTTTCAGATTCATGTGTGAGTTCTGCGGAGGAAAATGTAGCCCCATGAATGCCATCACGTCCGGTTCTTCCCCCTACTGCGACTATCAGGTCTCCGGGAGAAACTTTTTTCGTGGAGAATTTCTTCGGCATTATTCCGACATTACCGCAGAACACTAATGGGTTTCCGGTATACCTTTCATCAAAGCATACCGAACCATTAACCGTTGGGATGCCCATCTTGTTTCCGTAATCTCTTACACCACTCACCACGCCCTTAAGAACTCTTTTTGGATGAAGCGCACCTCTAGGCACTTTTGAGATCGGTGCGTCCGGGATACCGAAACAGAACACATCGGTATTTATGATGGGCTTTGATCCTCTTCCGGTACCCATAGGGTCTCGGATAACTCCGCCTATGCCTGTTTCAGCTCCTCCGTAGGGCTCAAGTGCTGACGGATGGTTGTGAGTTTCAACCTTGAAACAGATATTATTTTTAGAGTCAAATTCGATTATGCCGGCATTGTCTTTGAATACTGATATGCACCAGCTTCTATTAAGGTCGCGGGTTACTTTCATAACGGTTTCTTTTAAGAGATTCTTAAAATGTTTACCATTATAGTTTATTGCCCCCATCATTGTTTTATGCTTACAATGTTCGCTCCAGGTCTGGGCTATTGTTTCAAGCTCGCAATCAGTCGGGTTCCTGCCTATCCTGCGGAAGTGTTCCCGGATAGCCTTCATTTCAACGAGACTCAGGTATAGCTGGCCTTCTATGCTGAGGCGTTTTAAATCTTTATCATTCGCATTTAGTATATTAACCTCAACGCGCTCAAAGTTATAAGGCTCAAGGGGCTTTATTTCTTCCGAGGTTTTAACGACGTGTTGTATAACTTTGTTGTAGAGAAGCTTGTCTGTGATTTTTTCAATATCTTTCTTTTTAAGATTTCCATATATAACGTATTTTTTGGAAGTCCTTAAAGAAGAGATGCCTTTTATTCCGGAGTCTTCTATGGCCTTCATCGTACTATGCTCAACCGGGTCCATTACTCCCGGATTATATGCGATCTCAACTACGTGGGCTTTCTTTTTTGCCTTGAATGGTTTAGGAAAGCTGCATTCCTGTGAAACCATATCAGTAAGGATTTCTTTCGCTATTTTTTGTACATCACCGGAGTCGAAATCCCCCCTTAAGGAGTAAACTTGAATGTACTCAGCGTCTTTTACCGTTTTGATGCCAAGGTCAAGAACGTTTTTCTTTAAACCCTCTCGAACCGCATCAAAAATATTCTCTCTGTCTTTTACTTCAATTCTTACGTATTTCATTATATTCTTTCTTTTTATCGGGATTGCTTTGTCACTCACAGTCATTTTTATGCATCTGTCTCGTTTCTCGCAATGACGTCATTGCGAGGCCCAACGGGCTGAAGCAATCTCATTCCCACTCAATAGTACTGGGGGGTTTAGAACTTATATCGTAAGCGACACGGTTTACGCCTTCTACCTGGTTGATTATTCGGTTGGACATTTCGCCCAGTACTTCATAAGGGATTTTTGCCCAGTCCGCAGTCATTCCGTCAACGCTTGTAACGGCACGGATAACGGCAGTATTTTCGTAGGTGCGGGCGTCTCCCATGACTCCCACGCTTTTTATGGGAAGAAGCACTCCGAATATCTGCCAGGTCTTGTCATAAACACCGGTCTTTTTAGCAACATCTATTATGATCCAGTCCACCTCTCTTAAAATATCAAGCCTGTCTTTGGTTATCTCACCCAGTATTCTAACGCCAAGCCCGGGGCCGGGGAAAGGTTGACGTCTGGTCAGGTCTTTTGATAAGCCAAGCTCATCGCCGACTTCCCTTACCTCATCCTTAAAGAGGTCTCTTAATGGCTCGACCAGCTTTAATCCCATTTTTTTCGGAAGACCGCCGACATTATGATGACTTTTTATGGTTTTAGATGGGCCGCCGAAAAATGTCTGAGACTCGATTACGTCGGGGTAAAGGGTTCCCTGTCCCAAAAATGTTGCGTTCTTTATTTTTTTAGCCTCTTCCTCAAAAACCCTGATAAAAGTCGTTCCGATGATCTTTCTTTTCTTTTCAGGATCAGTAACACCTTTAAGCGCTTTTAAAAAACGCGCTTCGGCATCAACTATATGAAGATCGAGTTTTATGTGCTTAGCAAAAAGATCTTTTACTCTTTTTGTTTCATTCTTTCTTACAAGGCCGTTATTTACAAAGATGCAGTGAAGTTTCCTGCCAATAGCCTTATGTAAGAGCACCGCACTTACGGTTGAATCCACCCCGCCCGAAAGACCCAATACGACGTGGTTACTACCGACCAGTGTCTTAATGTCCGCGATCTTTCTTTCTATGAAGGATTTCATTGTCCATGTTTTTTTACAGTTACAGATGTTGAATAGGAAGTTTTTAAGTATTTTTTTGCCGTTTTCGGTATGAACTACTTCAGGGTGAAACTGCACGCCAAAGATAGATTTTTCAGGGTTCATGAAGGCAGCCACTTTAGTGTTTTCACTGTTTGCGATTGCATGAAAGCCTTTTGGAAGGTGCCCTACTTTATCGCGGTGGCTCATCCATGTAACCCCCGCTTTATTTATGCCCTTAAAAAGAGGATTTCGCCGGTCAAATTTTACAAGGGTGTGCCCATATTCTCTATTGCCGCTTTTTCGTATGTTTCCTCCGGCAAGTTTGCCAATCAGCTGCATACCGTAGCATATACCCAGTATGGGTATATCTAGATCCAATATCTTTTTATCAAATTTCGGTGCGCCCTTGTCATAAACACTGGAAGGTCCTCCCGAGAAGATGATACCCGCAGGATTTATCTCTTTGATTTTCTTTATCGATATTTTTGGCGGGACCACAAGCGAGTGCACGCGGTGCTCGCGGATTCGTCTTGCTATCAGCTGTACATATTGTGACCCAAAATCAATAACGAGTATGTCTTCTTTTTTCTTCATTTTTTACCTTTTTTTACCTTGTTCCAAGCCGGGGTTGGTCCAACCCCGGCTTGGAACAATGGTTAAGCTCCTGTGTATTTTTTCCAGGCGGCTTCGAGCTCCGGATTGTCTATCCATTCAAGGAGATATGAAGTAAATTCCTCTCCCGTCGCGCCCGAATCCCTGCCTGTAGTAACAAACTTCTTTTCGAACTGGGCACATACTTCAAGTGCCATTTCAAGTTTTTCAGCCCTTTCGCCAAAACCTATATGTCTTATCAGCATAGCGCTGGCTCTTATCATAGAGGAAGGGTCGGCATATATATCGCGTCCATCTTTTACCATCCTGGGAGCGCTTCCATGTACGGCTTCAAACATTGCCCATTTCTTTCCGATATTAGCGCTTCCCGCTGTACCTACGCCGCCTTGAAGTTGTGCTGCTTCATCAGTAAGAATGTCTCCGTAGAGATTTGGAAGAACCATAACCTGAAAATCTTTGCGTCTTGCCTCATCTAAAAGTTTTGCCGTCATGATGTCGATATACCATTCATCCTGCTCTATACCGAATTCTTTGTATTCTTCGGCAATTCTCTTAGCAACACGGGAAAATCTTCCATCTGTTGTTTTAATAACGTTAGCTTTTGTAACCGCAGTCACTTTTTTGTAGCCGTTGTTCTTTGCGTATTCAAAAGCCATGCGGATTATTCTTTCGGCGCCCTGCTCGGTTATGACTTTGAAGTCAATACTTAGGTCTGGCGATACATCTATACCGCTTGAGCCTAATACATATGCGCCTTCCGTATTTTCGCGGAAGAATGTCCAGTCTATGCCTTCGGCCGGTATTTTTACGGGACGAACATTGGCAAATAGATCTAATTCCTTCCTCATTGCTACGTTAGCGCTTTCAATGTTTGGCCATTCGTCGCCTGCTTGAGGGGTTGTTGTGGGGCCCTTTAGGACAACATGACAGTCTTTTACTTCCTTAAGAACGTCAGCGGGTATTGCTTTTTTCTGCTTTGCCCTGTTTTCTATTGTAAGTCCGGCGATATCCCTGAACTCCACTTTGCCGGCTTTTTTCTCTTCTTTGAGCATATATTCTAATACCCTTTGTGCATGCTTGGAGATGATCTTACCTATACCGTCACCCCAACATATACCTATTATTACGGGTTTAAGGGTTTTATAATTAGTCCATTCTTGAGACTTTTTCATAACTTCAATTCTCTCAAGCTGTGCTTCAACTAATTTTCCAAAATGTTCTTTTGCATTCTCGACGTAGTCACTCATTATTACTTCTCACGCTCCTTCTTTAACTTTTTTATTTCCTCGCGCAGCTCACTTACTTCTTCTTGCAGTTTCTTTACGTCGCGTCTTATGTTTCTAACGTAATGTTGTATTTCGTAATATTCAAACCATTCTAGTCCCATAAGAACTCCTTTTATTTGGAGGAGATTGATGCCTTAATAAAATTCTTAAAAAGCGGATGCGGCTTGTCCGGTTTAGATTTAAATTCAGGGTGGAACTGACATGCCATAAACCACGGATGCTCTTTGTTTTCTACGATCTCAACTAAATTAGCCTTTGAATAAACGCCGCTAAAGACCATGCCTTTTTTAATAAACCTATCCCGATAGGAATTATTAAATTCATATCTATGACGATGCCGTTCCCAAACCCTGACCTTACCATAACTCTTTGCGGCTTTTGACCCGGGCTTCAATTTGCACTCAAATTTGCCTAAGCGCATTGTGCCGCCTAACCACTTTACTTCTTTTTGTTCCGTAAGAAGAGCAATGACCGGATACTTAGTTTTCTTATTGAATTCCGTTGAATTAGCATTTTTCATACCTAGAACATTGCGGGCAAATTCTATGACCGCTATTTGCATGCCTAAACATATTCCAAAGTAAGGTATGCCGTTTTCACGAGCGTATCTGGCAGCTAGTAGTTTTCCCTCAATGCCGCGGTCTCCGAACCCTCCCGGAACGAGGATACCGTTTATGTCTTTAAATATCTTTTTAAGCTCGCCGGGCTTTTTCTTCTCAAGGGTTTCGGATTCTATCTTTACTAGATCAAGTCGCACATTGTTTGCGATCGCTCCATGCTGAAGAGATTCATCAATAGATTTATATGCGTCCTGAAGAGTTATATATTTCCCCACTACAGCGATCTTCACTACTTTTTTTGCGGCTTCACGAACATCTATAGCTTTTTGCCATTTTTTATCGGGCTTAGCTTTTTTTGGCTTCAAATTAAGCTTGGAAAGCACTATTTTATCAAGCCCAGCGTTAACATAATGGACCGGTATTTTATAAATATCAGTTACATCTAACGCCTCGACAACACAATCTTCCTGTACATTGCAGAAAAGAGCTATTTTGGCCCGCGCATCCTTTCCTATGCGGCGGTCTGTTCTAACCAGAAGAATTTCAGGCTGTATACCTATTTCCCTTAATTTTCCGACTGAGTGCTGTGTAGGCTTTGTCTTAAGCTCTCCCGCTGACTTAATATACGGAATAAGTGTAAGATGAACATTGATAGCATTTCCCGGTCCCTGCTCGTTCTTAAACTGTCGAATAGCCTCTAAAAACGGTAAGCCTTCAATGTCTCCAACGGTGCCGCCTAGTTCAACTATTATTATGTCCAGGTCGTATTTTTTTTCTAAAGCGCGGATCTCCGATTTTATTTCATTGGTTATATGCGGTATGACTTGTACCGTGCCGCCTAGATAATCTCCGCGCCGTTCTTTGTTAATAACCTTCTGGTATATTTTTCCGGTTGTTATGTTATTTAGTTTACCCAGAGGAGAATTTGTATATCGCTGGTAATGCCCAAGATCCAGATCTGTTTCTGCCCCATCATCGGTTACATAAACTTCTCCATGCTGGTAAGGGTTCATTGTTCCCGGGTCTACGTTGATATACGGGTCGCACTTAAGGATCGCAATTTTGTATCCGCTCCACTCTAAAAGCCTGCCTATGGATGCTGAGGCTATCCCCTTGCCTAGGCTTGAAACAACTCCGCCTGTAATAAAAATATATTTAGCCATATGTCTCACCTTTTTTATTCCAGTTCGGGACTGCCAGTCCCGAACTGGAGATCTGGTTCTATTTACCCTCGAAAGCTTTTTTCTTTCCGTTTCTTTTACTTATTTTTGTAGGATACTTTCCGCTAAAGCAGGCAGTACAGTAACGCTTATCCTTGGCGGTTTCTCCCGCAGCATCCAACATGCCATCGAGGCTCAGGTATTTAAGTGTGTCGGCCCCTATAAATTCTGCGATCTTTTCTATAGAAGGAAGTTCGTTCGCGATAAGCTCTTTTCTGCTTGGGAAATCTATTCCATAGAAACATGGGCATTTTATAGGAGGACAGCTTATGCGCATGTGTATTTCCTTCACTCCGACCTCTCGTAAGGCTCTTATCCTGCCTTCAGTGGTCGTGCCTCTTACGATAGAGTCCTCAACCACAACTACTCGCTTTCCTTTAAGGATATCTCTTACAGGGTTAAGTTTTATCTTAACTCCATGTCTTCTCATTTCCTGCGATGGTTGTATAAATGTACGCCCAATATAATGATTTCTTATCATCCCGAAGTCGAACGGTATGCCGCTTTCTTCGGCATAACCCAAAGCTGCGTAATTCCCAGAGTCAGGGATTGAAATTACCATGTCCGCGTCGATCGGATATTCTTTAGCGAGTTTTCTTCCCAACTCCTTGCGTACCTGCAAGACGCTTCTATCGAATATATGACTATCCGGCCGGGCAAAATATATAAGTTCAAAGATACACTGCGTTCTGGGCTTTTCTGAAAAAGGCTTAAACTCTTTCAAGCCCTTATCGGAAATAACAACAATTTCTCCCGGGTCGATCTCACGCATATGCCTGGCGCCTATAAGATCAAATGTACAGGTCTCCGAGGCAACTGTGTATGATCCGTCCTTTTCCCCGAGACATAACGGCTTGAAGCCATGAGGATCCCGCGCCGCAATTATTTTCTCTTCAGAAAGTAGTAGAATTGAATACGCGCCTTCACATTTTTTAAGCGCGTCGGCAAGCTTGTTCTCCAAAAGCGTTTCTTTGCTTCTTACGAGAAGGTGCAATATAACTTCTGAATCCATTGTAGTCTGGAATATGGCACCCTCTTTCTGGAGCTCGCGGCGAAGCTTTATGGCATTAGTAAGATTTCCGTTATGCGCTATTGCCACTGAAAATTTGTGGTGTCTGATAAGAAAAGGTTGTGCGTTTTTAAGCATGCTGGACCCGGTAGTAGAATATCTTACGTGTCCTATAGCGGTGTGACCTCTTAGAGATTTAAGTTTATTTTTGTCAAAAACTTCCTGCACAAGACCCATACCTATTTGCTGGCGTATCCTTTTTTTGTCAGATATCGCTATGCCGCAGGACTCTTCCCCTCTATGTTGTAGGGAGAACAGACCCAGGTATGTTGTTTCAGCAGCCATGGGATGGTTATATATGCCGAAGATGCCGCAATATTCTTTTTTATCCATTTTTACCACTATAATACTCCTGTATCGATTTAACGCTTATGCCCATCTTCTTAAGGGATTCTATACCATTTACAGAAGCCTGCGCCCCGGCTAGTGTAGTAATGCACGGTATGCCTCTCATTACAGCAGCGCTTCTTATTTTAGCTCCGTCATTATGGGGTTCCTTACCCGATGGCGTGTTTATAATGAGGTCGACTTCGCCTTTTTTAACGAGGTCCATTACGTTCGGTTCGCCTTCATGCATTTTCCGGATTATTTCAACTTCTAAATTATTGTTCTTAAGTATTTTTCCTGTACCCGAAGTAGCTATAAGCTTAAAGCCAAGGTCTGACAATTTTTTCGCGAGGAAAACTATATTGCGCTTATCCGAATCCTGTACAGAAATAAATACTTTACCCTCAAGCGGCAGTATCTGGTTTGCTCCTGCCTGTGCCTTCGCAAAAGCGTTTCCAAAATTTTCAGATATGCCCATAACTTCCCCGGTTGACATCATTTCAGGTCCTAAAAGTATATCAACTCCGCTGAACCTGGAAAAAGGAAGTACGGATTCTTTTACACTTATGTAATTAAGGCTCGCCATTGGGTTCGGCACTTTAAGATCTTTAAGTTTTTCCCCTGCCATTATTCTTGAGGCTATTTTAGCTAAAGGAACTCCGGTGGCCTTTGATACGAAAGGTACTGTTCTCGAAGCTCTTGGGTTGACCTCCAGGATGTATACCTCACTTCCCTTTACGGCAAATTGTATATTCATGAGCCCTACTACTTTAAGAGCCCTTGCCAGCTTTATGGTCTGTTCATGTATATCATTAATAACGTTTTCCGGCATTGTATGCGGAGGAAGCGTGCAGGCGGAGTCGCCGGAATGTATTCCGGCCTCTTCTATGTGCTCCATTATACCGGCAACTACAACGTCTTCTCCGTCACTCAGGGCGTCGACATCAACCTCAATAGCATTTTGCAGAAATTTATCCAGTAAAATCGGATGGCCGGGTGAAACCTCTATGGCCTCTTTCATAAACTCCTCAAGTGATGACTCGTCATAAACTATTCTCATAGCGCGGCCACCAAGAACGAATGACGGCCTTACAACAACCGGATATCCAATAGAGGCCGCTTTCTTTTCTGCTTCAGCTATAGAGTTTGCTGTATCGTTAGAAGGTTGCTTAAGTTCGAGCTTATGTAATAGCTCTTTAAATTGTTCCCTGTCTTCAGCAAGAGCAATAGACTTAACTGATGTACCTATGATTGGAACGCCTGCATCCTCAAGTTTTTGTGCTAAGTTTAGAGGTGTCTGTCCGCCGAACTGAACAATAACGCCATCGGGCCGCTCTTTATCTACGATGTTCATTACGTCTTCAAATGTTAAAGGCTCAAAATAAAGCTTGTCAGACGTATCGTAATCAGTGCTTACGGTTTCAGGGTTGGAGTTAACCATTATTGTTTCAAAGCCCATGTCTTTTAACGCAAATGAAGCATGACAACAGCAGTAGTCAAATTCTATGCCCTGACCTATTCTATTTGGCCCGCCGCCAAGAATCATTATTTTCTTTTTATCGGAACGCTTCACTTCACATTCCTGGCCGTAGGTTGAATAGTAGTAAGGCGTATATGCTTCGAATTCCGCGGCGCATGTATCAACAAGTTTGAATGTTGCTATAATGCCCAGTTTTTTACGAAAGTCTCTGAACTCAACTTCCGTGCATCCTGCCAAGCGTGCCAGCTGAATATCACTAAAGCCGAATCTTTTTGCTTTTCTGATTATCGCGACCATCTCTTCGTCATCTCGAGATTTTTTAAGGGATAGACCTTTTAGTTTTTTTGCGAGTTCATTCTCGTAATCTACTATTTCTTTTATGTTATTAAGAAACCATGGATCAATAAAAGAAAGATCAAAAATCTTAGAAATTTCATAGCCTCGCCTTAAGGCTTCTTTTACATAGAAGATCCTTTCCGCATTGGGCCTTTTAAGAAGCGCATCTAATTCTTTACCATCTATCTGGTCTGCCTTTTTTGGGTCATCCAGACCGGCCTTACCTGTTTCAAGACCTCTTAAACCTTTTTGAAGGGCTTCTTTAAATGTGCGGCCAATTGCCATAGTCTCACCGACAGACTTCATACTGATGCCGAGAGTGGAATCTGCGGCTTTAAATTTTTCAAATGTAAAACGGGGTATTTTAACTACACAATAGTCTATCGCCGGTTCAAAGCAGGCGGGAGTCTCTTTAGTAATATCATTCGGTATCTCGTCAAGCGTGTAGCCTACTGCAAGCTTTGCCGCAAACTTCGCTATCGGAAACCCTGTTGCTTTACTAGCCAAAGCGGAGCTTCGTGACACGCGTGGGTTCATTTCAATAACAATCATTCTGCCATTTTTAGGATTTACTGCAAACTGGATATTCGATCCGCCAGTTTCAACACCGATCTCCCTTATTATTGCCAAAGAAGCATCGCGCATTTTTTGGTATTCTACATCAGTTAAAGTCTGCTGGGGAGCAACTGTTATGCTGTCCCCTGTGTGGATACCCATTGGGTCTAAGTTTTCTATCGAGCAGACAATAACAACATTGTCTTTATTGTCGCGCATTACCTCAAGCTCGTATTCCTTCCATCCGACAATAGACTCTTCTATTAAGATCTCGGTTATCATACTGCTGTGAAGCCCCCGCGCGGCGATCTCTTTAAATTCATCCATGTTTTCAACGATCCCACCACCGGTGCCGCCTAAAGTAAAGCTCGGCCTTATGATGAGGGGTAGTCCTATTCTTTCAGCGACTTCTATTGCTTCCTTCATATTGTACGCAAGACCGCTTTCCGGAAGATCAAGTCCGATCTTTATCATAGCCTTTTTAAAGTCGTCTCTATCTTCAGCCTTTTTAATAACATCATAGTCAGCGGCAAGCATCTTCACGTTATACTTTTTTAGAACCCCCATCTCCTGAAGCTTCATTGCTGTATTGAGTCCCGTTTGACCTCCGAGCGTTGGAAGAAGCGCATCGGGCCTTTCCTTTTCAATGATCTTTGCGACAACTTCGGGAGTTACCGGTTCAATATAAGTCCTATCTGCCATTTCAGGATCGGTCATAATAGTTGCAGGATTGGAGTTAACAAGAATAACTTTATACCCTTCTTCTCTTAAGGCCTTACAAGCCTGTGAGCCTGAATAATCGAATTCGCAGGCCTGGCTTATAATAATAGGGCCTGCTCCAATAATTAGAATGCTATGTATGTCTTCTCTCTTTGGCATTTTATTTTTTATTCTTTTTTATGTTTTCCATGAATTTATCAAACATGTAGGTCGCGTCGTTAGGACCCGGACCCGCTTCAGGATGGAACTGTATGCTGAAAAACTTAAGCTTTTCACTTTCCATGCCTTCAACCGTGTTATCATTCAAGTTAATATGCGTTACTTCAATACCTTTATCTTTCACTGAATCATAATCTACACAGAAGCAGTGGTTTTGTGCTGTGATCGCTACCCGTCCTGTGGCCAGGTCTTTAACCGGGTGGTTACCTCCGTGATGTCCGAATTTAAGTTTGTACGTGTTGCCGCCTAAAGCCAGGCCTAGCATCTGGTGTCCAAGGCATATTGCAAAAATAGGTTTTTTGCCTAGAAGCTCTTTTGCGGCACTAAAAACATATGGCGCCCCTTCCGGGTCACCGGGACCGTTAGAAAGCATTATCCCGTCCGGGTTAAACTTTAAAATATCTTCAGCGAGTGTCTTTGCCGGAAAACATTTTACCTGACATCCTCTTTTTTCAAGGTGCCTGAGTATGCTGTATTTTACTCCGCAGTCAAGGACGGCAACTTTTAGGCCACCCTTTTCGGACCAATCATATTCGGCCTCGCACGTAACCTCTTTTACCAGGTCAAGTCCTACAGTGCTTGGATGGTCGTTTACTTTTTTAATTATTGATTTAACGTCGGAGATATTCGTAGTGATTACTGCCTTCATCGCACCTTGCTCTCTTGTGTGGCGCGTGACGGCTCTAGTGTCTACTTCAGTGATTCCCATAATACCATGCTTTTTAAAATACTCATCAAGAGACATTCGTGATCTGAAATTACTGGGACTTTTGCAAAGCTCACGTATGATAAGGCCTTCCACTTGAGGTTTGGCTGATTCTACGTCTTCATCGTTTATTCCGTAGTTGCCGATCAAAGGATACGTCATTGCGACGATTTGACCTTTATAGGATGGGTCTGTGATTATTTCCTGGTACCCCTGAATGCTTGTATTAAAGACAACTTCACCGAATGTTTCCTTCACTGCGCCGAAAGCTTCGCCTTCAAAAACCTTGCCATCTTCAAAAACTACAAATGCCTTCAATCCTCTCCTTAAGCTAGGGTCCATATTGATGGAACATGCACTTAATAACAATTATATTATTACTTGCTTATTATAGAGATATTCAGCAGGATTTCAATAGTAATATTCGTAAAAAGCGAGAAAAAAGGTGCTTTTTGTACTGCTTCTTATCAAAAATAGACAAAATGTTGCACATGCGGGTTTTTTAAAAAGAAAACCGGGGCAAAAATAAAGAAATTTTTACCCCGGTTATAGTGGTCTCGATATTTCCCTAAATCAGGAAGTGGGAAGCTCTTTGTAATAATCCTGAAGGCATTTTGGAGAAAGACCTTTTTTTGTTACAGATTCTATGCCTTCAACACTTGCTTCAGCCGCAGCCATTGAAGTTATATACGGCAATTTATGCTGTATGGCCATTCTTCTTATATAGCTATCATCATACATGCTTGCTTTACCGATAGGAGTATTGATGATAAGATTTATTTCTTCATTCTTTATAGAATCTGCTATATTAGGCCTACCTTCGTGTAGCTTCTTTACTTGAGTGTTTTCTATTCC
>JAQBAV010000174.1:0-6464 GCA_032126595.1 Candidatus Omnitrophota bacterium
GTTCGGGAAAAACATATAGGCGATAGGATCGACCTCTGCAGTATAGTAAATGCCAAGTCCGGGGCTTGTTCGGAAGACTGCAAATTTTGCGCTCAATCCAGCCACTATTCCACGGATGTTTCCACATTTTCATTAAAAGACAGTCATGCAATAATTGAAGAAGCAAAAATTGCCAAGAAAAATGGCGCTAAAAGATTCGGAATAGTAACCAGCGGTAACAAGCTCACCAAAGAAGAAATTCGCCAAATCGCCAAAGCCGTAAGGTCTATCTTAGAGGATGTGGGTCTTATCCCATGTGCTTCTTTAGGTGCTTTGGACGAAGAGTCTTTCCAAGCCTTGAAAGATGCGGGACTCGCGCGTTATCATCATAACGTTGAAACCTCTCAAAATTACTATTCTCAGATCGTGTCGACCCACGATTATTCCGAAAGGATCAACACCGTAAAATTAGCTAAAAAAATGGGATTTGAAGTATGTTCCGGAGGAATTATCGGTATCGGCGAGTCTTGGCAGGATCGCATAGATATGGCGCTTTTACTCAAAGAGCTTGATGTGGATTCAGTGCCTATAAATTTTCTTGTTCCCATAAAAGGAACTCCGCTAGGCAACCTAAAATCCATTGATCCGGAGTCTGCTATAAGGACTGTGGCAATATTCCGTTTAATATTGGAAGAGAAGTCCATAAAAGTTGCTGCCGGCAGAGAATCTGTTTTAAAGGATCACCAACATATGATATTTAAAGCCGGGGCGAACAGCATGATGATCGGAGGATATCTTACAGTAAGAGGAAGATCGGTCGAGGAAGACCTTGCTCTTATAAGTGAGGTGAAAAGAACATGGAAGAAAAAATAAAAAAATATTTACATAAAAAAACCAAAGAGGGACTTTTAAGAGAGCTTAAGCCGGTATCTCTAAAGAAGGACGGTAAGTTGGTGTTTGATGATAAAGAATACATTAATTTCTCTTCAAATGACTATTTAGGCCTATCGACTCATTCTGAACTATTGGAAGTTTCGAGAGAACATATTTTTTCTGTTTTTGGCTCTACTTCATCACGCCTTATGACGGGGAGTACACACTTACACCATATTCTCGAAGAATGGGTAGCAAAATTTAAAAATAAACCCGCAGCGATAGTCTTTAATTCAGGATATCAGGCTAACGTGGGGATTATTAGTACTCTTATCGGAAGGGGAGATGTCGTTTTCTCTGACAAATTGAATCACGCGAGCATTGTCGATGGAATAAAACTTTCCGGAGCGAAACTTTTCCGTTTTAGACACAATGATTCCGGTCACCTAAAAGAGCTGCTTGAAAAAGAAAGAAAAAATTTTGACGAAGCCTTAATTATTACTGAAACCGTTTTTAGTATGGATGGAGATCTGGCTCCACTTGAAGAAATTGCCAAACTAAAAGAGGAATATAATTCTCTTTTAATGGTAGACGAGGCCCATGCAACCGGAGTTTTTGGTAAGGATGGCGCGGGGTTGGCAAACGATAAGCGTCTTGAGGACAAGGTCGATATAATTATGGGCACTTTTAGTAAAGCCTTGGGAAGCTTTGGAGCGTATGCGGCAACATCCAGCGGCATAAAAAAATACTTGGTGAATAAATGCAGAAGTTTTATATATTCAACTTCGCTTCCCGCCAGCATAATTGCCGCCAACATAAAAGCGATTGAAATCGTGGAAAAAGAGCCTCACAGAAGGAAGGTATTGCTGGACAATGCAGAGTATTTGCGTAATAAATTAATTGCCGAAGGCCTGGATGTTAGAGGTGAGTCTCAGATTATTCCTGTAATTATAGGAGACAATGAACGGACTGTGGAATTAAGCGAATCTTTAAAGGAAAAAGGCTACTGGGTTACGCCGGTCAGACCTCCTACGGTACCAAAGGGCGAGGCTCGCTTACGAATATCCCTTTCGTATAATCATACAAAAGAGGATATTGATAAATTTATTAAGGATTTATCCAGATTTTTATGAATAAAAAAAGTGTACAACATGATGCTGTAAGTGATTGTAATGCAAAGAGTTGCAGCAAGGTGAAACGTCCCCTTGTGCTTCTTCCGGGTTGGGCTACGGACGCGAGGATTTTCTCCAGGCTGAATTTAGGGTATACTAAAGAGAGGGATGTAGAGTCCATTAATGAACATTTTTTTGAAAGCCTAGCGGGCGAGCTCATTGAAAATGATACTAGAGCTATTCTTTTGGGATGGTCTTTGGGCGGCGTACTAGCCGCGCACTTTACCGGCAGGTATCCGGAATTAGTTGAAAAAGCTGTACTTGTTAGCGTAAAGGAGCGATACACTCAGGACGAGATCGGCAAGATGAAGGAATACGTTACAAGAGACAAAGAAGTATATCTATCATCTTTTTATAAAAGATCCCTTACCGGAAGCGCTGAGGAGGACAAGGATTGGTTTAACAGAGAACTCAAGAGTTCTTACCTGGAAAATATGACGGTCGGAAAACTTGTTTCACATCTCAGCTTTTTGAAAGATAATCCTCTGCCGGTAGATAAGTTAACCGAAAGCGCTGAAAAACTAATATTTGTACACGGTAAGAATGATTCGATAATTGACATCAGCGAAATGATGGCGCTAAAAAAGAAACTTGGGGACGCGGAGTTCTACACAATTAATAATGCGGGACACGTTCCATTTTTTAGTGCGGAGTTTGGGGATATTATAGAGGATATAATATGGTAAAAAAGAGTATTATAGCCAGGAACTTTTCAAGAAGCGCGGGGTCTTATGACGGGCATTCAGAGATACAAAAAAACTGCGCGCAGTATCTCCTGGACTCTCTGGATAGGGATAATTTTTCAAGGATCTTAGAGATAGGGTGCGGTACGGGTTCTTTTACAAAGATGCTCAGCGAAAAATATAAGGGTGCAGATATTATCGCGATCGATATTTCCGAAACTATGATAAAGGCGGCCCAAAACAAGATCAATGACAAGAATGTATATTTTATGTTGGCTGATGGTGAAGCCATATCATTAGATAAGAAACTGGATCTCATCGCCTCGAACGCCACCTTTCAGTGGTTTGAAAACCTCGATAACACTTTTTTAAGGTTCAAAAATATGATGCATGAAGGCGGGGTGTTGTGCTTTTCCATGTATGGTCCAAAGACGTTTAAGGAGCTCTCAGAGGTTTTAAAAGCTAACCTGGGCGACCACCATGCTTTAAGTTCGGTGAGATTTCCGACCCAGAACCAGCTTATAAGTGTTCTTCAGAAACATTTCAGTAAGTTCAATATTGCGGAGATGGAATACACAATAGACTTTTTCTCTCTGTGGGAGTTTCTTAAAGACATAAAAAATAGCGGTGCGCAAGGCGAGGGGTTGGGAGACAAGGTATTTTTGGGTAAACATATGATCAAGTCCTTGGAAGAAGATTATATGAATAGATTCGGCGGTATCACAAGCACACATCATGTTTATTTTTGTAAAGCGGTCGTATAACGGGGGACAATAAAGTGAAAAATGGTATTTTTATAACGGGAACAGATACAGGTGTCGGAAAAACCGTAATAACCGGGTTATTGGGAAACTATCTTAATACAAAAAGGATAAGGGTTATAACCCAGAAGTGGGTTCAGACCGGATGCCATTCTTTTTCAGAGGACATCATCAGGCATCTGGAGCTGATGAATAAGAAGAAAAGCTATGTAGAAAACTACATAGATGAAGTAGCGCCATGTATATTAAGGTTTCCGGCGTCTCCGCACCTGGCCGCAAGACTGGAAAACCTGGGCATTGACATCAGTTCCATTGAAAGATCATATAGAAAATTGGCAGGCGACTTTGAGATTGTTCTGGTCGAAGGCGCCGGCGGGCTTTTAGTGCCGATCAATGAAGAAGTTTTAGTTATTGATATCGTTCAAAAACTTAAACTGTCTGTTTTGATAGTCGCTGAGAACAGGCTGGGAGCCATAAACCAGACGCTCATGACTGTGGATGAGCTTAAGATGAGGGGAATAGATATTCTTGGAATAGTATTTAACCAGGTTTCTAAAAAAGAAAACGAGCTGGTATTAAAAGATAATCCTAAAATTGTCGAAAAATTTTCCCACGTAGAAGTGCTGGGAGAACTTCCGTACAAAAAGAACGTCGAAAGCCTATCAAAAATCTTCACCAAGATCGGAGATAAGATCCTCGGCAAAATATCCTAACAGCCATGAATAACGACCTCACCAAAAGAGACTTAAAACATAACTGGCATCCGTATACACAAATGAAGGATTGTGAAAACTTTCCTCCAATTCCCATAGAGCGCGCCGAAGGTATCAAGCTTTACGACTATGACGGGAATTTTTATTATGACACCATATCAAGTTGGTGGTGTAATGTCCATGGACACAATCACCCCTACATCAAAGATGCGATCAAGAAGCAGTTGGATAAGCTCGAACACGTTCTTTTCGCAGGGTTTACACATAAGAGCGCAATAGAATTATCCGAAAAACTTGTAAAGATAACCCCGGAGAACTTAACTAGAGTATTTTATTCTGACGACGGTTCAACCGCGGTTGAAACTGCCCTTAAGATGTCCTTTCAATACTGGCACAATACGGGCAAGAAGAATAAAAAAGAGTTCCTTGCGCTGGATCAGGCTTATCACGGAGATACGATCGGGACTATGGCCGTAAGTGGTGTAGATCTTTACAACGCCAGGTTTAAGTCATTATTCTACTCCTCTTTTAAAGCTCCGACTCCATATTGTTATCGCTGCGCATTTGATAAGAAAAAAGGAGAATGCGCCTTAGAGTGTTTGGATGCGATGGAGGATATCTTAAAAAAAGAATCTGAAAATATTGCGGCCGTAATATTGGAGCCGATTTTAATGGGCGCTGCGGGAATGATAATTTATCCTGCTGAATATTTGAAGGGTGTGGGCAGCTTAGCTAAAAAATATGATGTTCATTTGATTGTAGATGAAGTTGCGGCGGGGTTTGGAAGGACCGGAAAAATGTTTGCAAGTGAACATGCTTCTATAGAACCTGATTTTATGTGTATTTCAAAGGGCGTAACATCAGGATATCTTCCTATCGGCGTAACTATGACGACAGAGAGCGTATATGAGGCATTTTACGCGGAGTATAGCGACTTTAAGACGTTTTATCATGGACACACTTACACGGCTAATCCTCTGGCATGTGCCGCTGCCATTGCAAGTATTGATCTATTTGAAAAAGAAAACACCCTGCAAAGAGCGAAAGAGATCGGTAAAAAGCTAGCCTCTTTTATAGGGGAGATGTCAGAACTGGAAGTTGTAGGAGACGCGAGAACCATAGGAGTTGTGGGGGCTTTAGAGCTGGTTAAAAATAGAGAGACCAAAGAGCCTTTTGGCCCCGAAGAAAGGATCGGACTCGAGATCTATAAAAAAGGTCTGAATAGCAACTTAGTTCTGAGGCCGCTGGGAGATGTTATATATTTATTTTTACCGCTTTCAGTTAAAGATAATGAGCTGGATGATATATTTCAGAAGACCAAAGATGTTTTTAGCTTTCAATTTGGTAAATTTCCAGTAAAATAAATGAAGACATGGTTTAATGAACAATGTGAAATTAAAGCATAGTCTGAATTTATCCCGAGTAAAGCGAGGGATCTCAACAAAGGGATCGGCCGTTCGCGGAGCTCACGGCACTTCCTCGGACATTTCGTCCTCGGTGCTTCGCTCGCAATGACCGTGGGGGTTATGTATGAACATAAGGTCTGGAAGGGGAGATAGGGGATACACAGAACTATTGTCTGAAGAGAGGGTCAGTAAAGATAGTGACGCTATTCAGGCAATAGGGGATTTGGACGAACTCAATGCATACATAGGACTGGTCAAGTGCAGGACAAAAATCAAAAAGTTTAAAGAGATCCTTGAAAACATCCAGAAAACCTTAGGCGTAATAGCATCAGAGATAGCTGTTGGCGCGCCGAAAAGAAAAAAACTCGGGCTCCTGGTTAAAAAAGAGCATGCCGATTGGATAGAAAATATTGTTAATGAACTTGAGAATACGACTTTAGTTGAGTGCCATTTTTCACTTCCCGGGGAAGACGAACTCTCAGCCCTTTTTGATATTACTAGAGCCGTAGCGAGAAGAACCGAACGCAGTATTGTGGGGCTTTTTAGAAGAGGCAAAATAGAAAATGACTATATTCTTTCATATCTAAACTGCCTTAGCGATATACTTTTTATTATTCCCAGAGCGATCGCACGGAAGAGGAAAAAGAAGAAATAGTGAATGGTAAATGTTGGATTGCTTCGCTCATTTTATGAGCTCGCAATGACCTTGACTTCCGTCATTGCGAGGAACGCAGTGACGAAGCAATCTAAGAAAATCCTGGTGACCCGGTGACTTGGTGTCTTGGTAGCCCGGTATCCTGGTAACCCGGTGACTTGGTGACCCGGTGACTTGGTGTCTTGGTAGCCCGGTAACCCGGTGACTTGGTGACCCGGTGAC
>JAQBAV010000175.1:0-6927 GCA_032126595.1 Candidatus Omnitrophota bacterium
CGTATCTTGATAAGTAAGTATGCTGCCGAACATATATCGGCAAAAAGTTTTGCCATAAAAACTATCATACGCACCGGGTTAAACTTAAAAGGCATCGGATTAGCTGACAGGAAATAACAATCATATTTCTCCTTGCCAAGAATAGTCTTATCAAGCCTTCTCTTACTGGAGATAAACGATATCTTCCTTACACCTTTTTTCTCAAGCTCTTTTGCCAGTGCCACAGCGGGAAATATGTGTCCTCCGCTGCCGCCCGCTGCCAATAATATTCTCATATGTTCCTTCTTTTTAAAATAACAAAGTTACAATGGCACAAGTCAAATGTCATAAATATTTGTTCATTGTTCAGAGTTCATGGTTCGTAGATCTTTCTATGAACCACCAACCATGAACCCTTTAACTTCTAACTACAAACTACCAACTACAAACTACCAACTACTAGTTACTAGTTACTAACCCTAATATCCGCCGTTCAGTCTTCATATTCCGCTGAGCGTGAAATATTCAGCAACAATCCCACCGCAGCAAGATGACACACAAGGGAGCTCCCCCCATAACTGATAAAAGGAAGCGGTAGACCCTTTGTAGGAAAACTTCCCGTTGAAACCCCTATATTAACCACGACTTCAAAGGCTATCATGCTGGCAATGCCGAAAGCCACTCTAGAGAAAAAAACGTCCTTGATCTTAAACGCTATTCTAAAGCTAAACCATATAAGCGTAGCAAAAAGAAGCAGAGTTGCTGCAGTGCCCAAAAAACCCAATTCTTCTCCAATGATAGCAAATATAAAATCCGTATGAGATTCTGGTAGATAAAAAAGTTTCTGCTTTGATACCCCCAGGCCTACTCCAAAAAGTCCACCTGAACCAAGCGCTAAATATGATTGTACCAGCTGAAATCCTGAACCTCTTGCATCTTTCCAGGGATCAAGAAACGATATAATACGTCTCATTCGGTATGGCGCAGTAGCAACCGCAAGAAAAAAGACAGGAATTGTGCTAGCTGCCATAAGTCCTAAGTGCTTTAGTTTAACCCCCGAAATAAAGAGCATAATAAAACCGACAAAAAATATTGCGATCGAAGTTCCCATATCAGGCTCTAAAAAAACAAGGCCTGCGGTAAAAATCAAAACTAAAGTAGCCGGCAATAACCCTCTCCTTACGTCGTGCATAAGATATCTTTTTCTGGATGTGAAGTCTGCCAGATATATAATTATCACGAATTTCGCAAGCTCTGATGGCTGAAAACCAAACCCAAAAAAACGCATCCACCTACGGGCTCCACCGGCTTCTGTTCCAATTCCGGGTACAAGTACCGCTAAAAGAATAATAATCGAGCCTGCTAAAATATATCCGGCGTTTTTCTGAACGCTGCGGGCGGGCACAATCATACAGGCCAAAGCCGCTACTATTCCTACGCACAAGTACAATAAGTGCCTCTTTGCAAAGAACATACTATCGCCGTAAACTCCGTGGGCATACACCCCGCTGGTCGAATATATCATGACGATGCCCAGCATAACCAGAAGTGAAACCACCAAAAATACTATTTTTGCATCTCTATTCAAGACAGAACCTCTTTTTGGAAAACGTCTCCCCTCTCTTTATAGCTTGAAAACATATCAAAACTTGAGCACATAGGAGACAACATTACAGCTTCCCCTTTTAAGGCGATAGATTTTGCCTTTCTTACAGCATCCTTCATAGAATCGGCAGATTGAGTTGGTACTTTCCCCCCATAAGCTTCTTTGATCTTTTCTTTTGCTTCACCGATAAGAATTATTGCCTTCACTTTATTTTCAACAAGGTTCAGCATAGAGAGATAGTCTCCGCCTTTATCAATACCTCCGGCTATTAAAACAACTTTTTTTTCTATAGATTCCAGCGCTCTTTTAGTCGCATCAATATTAGTTGCTTTCGAGTCATCAATAAATTCTACACCATCAATATCTGCAACTTTTTCAAAACGGTGAGCCAGCCCCTTAAACGACTTTATACTATCCTTTATTGTCCTGTCACTTATGCCCATTATTTTGGACACGAGAAGCGTGCAGGCAACGTTCTCAAGATTATGGTGGCCAATGAGCGGGATCTGGGATGTTTCCATTAAAACATTCTCTTCATCATTAAAGCTATATATAACCTTTCCGTCTTTTATTCTTGCGGAGCCTTCAGCATGACCGAAAAAAACTATCCGGCTATCTATCTTATCCACTATTGGATCGCTGGAAAAACTATGATTAATAACTGCCCAATCGTTCTTGTTTTGATTGGAAAATATTTTAAATTTTTCCTTTTTATATTCCTCAAGGTTCGCATGCCGATCATAATGGTCGTCTGTTACATTTAATAGTACCGAAATATACGGCTTAAAGTCCTTTATTGTTTCAAGCTGGAATGAACTTACCTCAACGACAAAAGTAGTATCTTTATCCCGGAAATCAACCTCCCCCGCCATAGGGTTTCCGATGTTTCCGCAAACACATGTTTTTATTCCAGCATCGGAAAGAACTTTGCCTATAAGTTCAGTGGTTGTGCTTTTACCATTGGTGCCGGTAATCGCTATAATCTTCCCCTGACAAAAAGAACTGGCTAGCTCCAATTCCCCTATAATGGGGATGCCTTTTTCTTTAGCCAGGAGTATCGGTAAGGCTTCAGGACTTACACCAGGGCTCGTAACAACAAGATCGACATCGCTGCAAAAGTGAGAAGTGTGTCCATCCAGTTCATAATCTACATTGTATTTGGATAACTTATCCAGGCGAACTCTCACCTCAGAGCCACTGGAAGAATCGGTTATCTTTACCAATGCGCCTTTTTTTGATAAGAGCCTAGCGGCACTATACCCGCTAACGCCTAACCCTACTACAAGAACCTTTTTATTTTCAATATTTATCATTTAACGTACTTTAAGTGTTGCCATACTTATAAGTGTGAGGATCGCAGATATTATCCAGAATCTTGTAGTTATCTTTGATTCATGCCAGTTTTTAAGCTGGAAATGATGATGTATCGGTGACATCAAAAATAGCCGTTTTCCCCTATATTTGCACGACAAGATCTGTAATATTACTGATAATGCCTCTATGACAAAAATTCCGCCTGCTATTAGAAGTAAAACTTCTTTCTTTATCAGGATGCTTATTATTCCAATGGTTCCTCCTAAAGAAAGCGCACCCGTGTCCCCCATAAATACTGTCGCAGGGTGACAGTTGAACCAAAGAAAGCCAAGGCTGGCCCCCACAATAGCGGCACAAAGCACAGTCAACTCCCCGGATCCCGGAAGATAGAATACCTGCAAGTAATTACTTAGGTTTACATGCCCGGCAATATATGTCATTATCCCATACGTCACTGTAACAAAGATCACACAGCCAATTGCAAGACCATCCAGGCCGTCCGTAAGATTGACCGCATTAGAAGTTCCTACTATAACGAGTAAGATAAATAAAACATAAAACCCGCCCAAATTGATAACAGCGTTTTTTACAAAAGGAAGATAAAGATCTGCCCCTATTAACTTGCTGCGCACAACAAATAAGCCGACTATAACAGCAAGGACAACCTGCCCTATAAGTTTGGCGGCCACCGTAATACCCTTTGAGCTTTTATTTCTGAGTTTAAGACAATCATCGACCATGCCCACTATACCAAGCCACACCATTCCCCCTAAAACAAGTATTACAAAATCATTGTCTAGCCGACACCACATAAGCGATGCGATAAGAACCGACACTATAATAAGGAGACCGCCCATAGTTGGCGTCCCTTCCTTGTGTTTATGGAGATCATAGAGATGATCGACATGTTCTTTTCGCACAAATTGCCCTACGTTCCACGTTTTGAGCCATCTTATTATAAGCGGGCCAAAAGCAATACATAGAAGAAATGATGTTATAGCCGCCATACTTGCCCTAAAGGTTATGTAGCGGAAAACGTTAAAACCGAACCAAAGGTCTTTTAACGGGTATAAGAGATGGTAAAGCATTTGAGTATTTCCTCCATTTTTGAAGCACGGGAACCTTTTACTAAAACAACATCGTCAGCTCCGGCAAGATTCTTAAGAATTTTTGCGACCTCTTCATGATTATTTGCCACCAGAGCCATCTCTTCGGGCATGCCGGACTCTATTGCTCCCTGAACAATCTGTCCGGCCTTATTTCCTACAGCTATAACAAAATCTATATTCTTAGCGGCAATACTTCTACCGACTCCTTTATGAAAGTCATCAGACCCGGATCCAAGTTCCAGCATATCCCCCGCAATAACCCCTCTCTTGCCTCGGGTCTGGAACTTCTCCAAAACTTTTAGTGCACACTCAAAAGAATCGGGGTTCGCATTATACGCGTCGTTTATGAAAGTTATGTTATTTAAAACAATTTTTTCAAGACGCATATCAGGTAGAGTGACGTCTAATAATGACTCCCTTATCTGGAGCGTTGTAAGGCCCAGGTTTTTTGCCACTAGAATAGCAGCTGCCGCATTATAGATATTGTGCTCTCCTTCGAGCGGTATATGGAAAATCTCTCCGGCAAGAGTAAAGTTACACCCTGGTCGTCCTGTCTTTATATCCCCAATCAAAATGTTGTTATTCTCATTCTTCCCAAAAAAAGTTACACTTACGTCGGATCTTGAAATGGTTCTCAAAAACTCGTCATCACCGTTCAGAAATGCCTTGCCGGATTCAGGCAAAAGGTTCAAGATACTTGTTTTTTCCGAAAAAATGCCTTGTTTGTTTAAAAAGTGCTCAAGGTGGCCGTTTCCTATGTTGGTAATAATAGCTGTGGTAGGAGAAGCTATCCCAGCTAAGGTCTCTATTTCTCCGGGATGATTCGAGCCTAACTCCAATACCAGCGCGTTATAAGACTCATCAAAATCAAAAAGAGTTAAACTTAAGCCTATGACGTTATTGTAAGATTTTTTATTTTTTAGAACGTTAAACTTCTTGGATAATACGTGAGCTGTAATATCTTTTACAGTTGTTTTTCCATTCGTACCGGTTATACAAACTACGGGAGCTGAAATCTTTTTTCTTATCTCTCGGGCGATGTCACTCATAGCCCGAACAGTGTCTTTTACTACAAGAATATGCTTGCATCTCTCCTCGATTTCACTAGAATCGTAATCCTGTAAAATGAGCCCTGCCGCTCCCCTGCTTATGGCTTTTTCTGCAAAATCGTGACCATCAAAATTTTTGCCCTTTATTGCTATAAAAAAATCTCCGGCCTTTAAGGTTCGGGTGTCTATCGAGAATCCTTTTATTATGACTTCTTTGTCTTCGGAAAGAAGTCTCGCGCCGGTTATCTCGGCTATATCTTTAACTTTAAATTCTATCATTTAGTTTTAAACCCCAATTCTTGAATGCCCTCCAGCGCCACTTCGGTGTCGTCAAAATGTAAAACTTCATTTCCTATTATCTGATAATCCTCGTGGCCCTTTCCGGCAATTACAACAATATCGCCTTCGGTAGCCACTCTTAAAGCGCTATGTATGGCCCGGCGCCTGTCTTCTATTATACTATAGTTGGTTTTACCCAGCACTCCCTTTTCTATTTCCCTGATTATATCTTCTGGTTTCTCCTTGCGTGGATTATCACTAGTAATAAAGACTTCGTCGCATATCCTTGTGGCCTTCTCTCCCATTACGGGCCTCTTACTCTTGTCCCTGTTACCCCCGCACCCAAATACACATATAAGGCGTCCAGTCACAAGGCCTTTTAAACATTTTAAAACATTCTCTAAGGCGTCCGGAGTATGAGCATAATCGACAAATACGCTGAATGGTGCCGTGCTCAAAACTCTTTCAAGCCTTCCGGGAACCGGACGAGCTTTCTCCAAGCCTTCTTTAATCTGAGAAATGTCGAGTCCACTTTTAAAAAGGGCTCCGGTAGCGGCAAGCATATTATAAACGTTGTGTCTCCCTATCAAAGAACTTGAGATATGCTCCTTGCCAACCTTTTCTACTACAAGATCAAACTCTATGCCTTCAGCCGATAGGAGAATATTTTCAGCCTTAACAAATGCATTATTCTCTATGCCAAAAGTGATAACGTTCTTGTTCTTAAGGCCCTCTATAGCTTTTTCAAGCAAGGGGTCATCGGCATTTATAACCGCAATTCCTTCTTCCTTGAGATTTTTAAATATTTTTAGCTTTGCCTCAAGATAGTTATCCATATTTTTATGGTAATCAAGATGCTCGGGACTTATGTTGGTAAATACAGCGCTCTCCATCTTAATTCCAGAGACTCTTCCCTGGTCAAGCGCATGGCTCGAAACTTCAAGGACTGCCGCTTGTTTGTTGTCAGACATCATTTCGCTAAATAGTCTATTTACCCTCAATATGCCGGGCGTCGTAAGGCATGACTTTTCTAATTTTTCTCCGATAGACTTACTGAATACCGTACTTATAAATCCAGATTTTATGCCTGCTGAATTTAATATACTATCTAACAAAAATACCGTGGTTGTCTTTCCATTGGTGCCTGTCACTCCGTAAACCTTTAACTTGCTTGATGGGTCGTTAAAATATTTTTCTGAAAGAAGGGTAACAGCCTCCAGCGTGTCATCGACTCTCACTATTCTTTCTTCATATTTTTCCTCTAGCCCTCGAGGCACAGAAGAGCACACCATATAAGCGGCGCCCTTAAGAGCGGCATCTTTAATGTAATCGTGCCCATCACAGTCAGGACCCTTTATAGCAATAAAGATATCTCCGGGAACAACTTCCCTGGAATCTGTCTTGAGATGATGCTCGCCAAAATTTTTACTATTTAAGAGATCATTTAAGTTAGTCATATTCTCCGTATACCGGCGCCCTTAAGGTTATAAGTCAAATGTCACAAGGTTGCCAGCGTTTGGTCAGAGTTAAGAGTGCGGGGTTCGTAGATCTTTCCATGTACCATGAACCTCCAACCGTGAACCTTCTCGTC
>JAQBAV010000176.1:0-10758 GCA_032126595.1 Candidatus Omnitrophota bacterium
AAAAGAAAGAGTTGACCAGTCAATACAAGGAAACGAAGGATATGTCCAGGGACCAAAACTGGAAACAGTTCCGGAGGATCTGAACCGTAAAAGAACTTTAATAGGTGTAGATATAGATATGAGCGGATTAGGTTCTTCAGAAGAGAAGACTTCTGAAACTTCTCAGGTTAAAGAAAAAGAAGAGCAGACTAAGGCCGCTACGGTAGAAACTAAGACAAAGGCCCAGCCCGTGGTAGTAGAGAAGGTAGTTGTAGAAGAAACCGAAGAAGACTGGATTAAATAAATTCGGGACGACAAATTGGTGACTTGGTGATAGGTGACCACCATTGACATGTGACTAAATTATGGCAGAGATCGTAATAACAATAAATGATGATTCTGAAGCACGCCGTCTTTTTGGCAAGCATGATGAATATTTAAAAAAAATAGAAGAAGCCTTCAAGGTCAAGACAGCTTTTAGAGATGGAACATTAAAAATAATCTCTAGTGACGAAGAAAAAGCCAAAGAAGCCGAGAAAATAGTAAACGAATTTCTGGTGGTTATAAGACACGGCGGACATCTTTCTGAAAGGGACATTAATTACGCGCTCAAAAACACAAAACTATCTATCAGCATACATGATATTTATCTAGACAAAATAGAAGTTTTTTCTAAACGTACCTATATAACGCCGCGCAGCGAAGGCCAGAAATATTACATAGATGCCATACGAAAACATGATATTGTTTTCGGAATAGGCCCGGCAGGAACAGGCAAGACCTATCTTGCCATGGCCATGGCGATAAACGCTCTTAAAAAAAATTTAGTTTCGAGAATAATTCTTACCAGGCCGGCGGTTGAGGCCGGGGAAAGCCTGGGCTATCTTCCCGGGGACCTGTATGAGAAGGTCAATCCATATCTAAGGCCTTTGTACGACGCTCTTTATGATATGGTAGAACCTCATATGGCCAAAGATTACCTGGATAGAGGGATAATTGAGGTTGCACCTCTTGCTTTTATGAGGGGAAGGACTCTTAATGATTCCTTTATAATACTTGATGAGGCGCAGAATTCTACTCCGGAACAGATGAAGATGTTTTTGACAAGGTTAGGGTTTGATTCAAAAACAGTTATTACGGGGGATGTTACCCAGAGCGATCTTCCTAAAGGAAAAGTGTCGGGGCTCACAGAGGCAAAAGCAATTCTTGAGGATATTAAGGGGATAAAGTTCGTTCTTATGAAAGGCGAGGATGTCGTAAGACACGAACTTGTTCAGAGAATTATAGAAGTTTACAGAAAAAAATCGGAAGCTGAAAAAGAAAATGAATAGAAAAGAATTACAGGAAAATATACTCGAGTTTATTACTAGAAAAGAAACAATCTCTATTGCACTTCTCATTGTGTTTATTTTTGCGGCATTAGCCAGTATATTCATAAGTCCTCAGATGTACCAGAGAAGCATACATGTGGGAGACATCTCCCTAAAGGACATTTACGCGCCTTATGACTTTGTTTACGAATGGCAGATCGATGAGGGGAAAACTAAGGAAGTGAAAGGCCTGGCGCTTAAGGGCTCCCCCTATGTTATCAAGCGTTCACAGGAGATAGAAAATAAGACAAAGAACGATATCAATGATTTTATTGAGGTGCTCAAAAAAGAAAAAGCTAAAGAAGTGCCTCTTAATGCTAAAGTTACCAATCTATATGACTTGGTAGATGGAAAAATACCCGCTAAGGACATAAAAATACTTCTAGAATCTAATAACATTGACAAGCTCCAGATAGAGGTAGCAGATATTGTCGAAAGCGTTTTTCTATTAGGACTTATCTCAGGCGAATGTGAAACAAAGCTAAAAGAAGGGGATACAGAGAAAGTAGCTATTTACAATGAAACAGACGGTACTGAAATAGAGCGCACCCCGCAAGACCTATTAGACTACACTGATAAGAAAAAACTAAATTCCACAATTGAAAGCTTAGCTTATACGCAGTTAGCGGGAGACAAGAGGCTTATTCAGGCTTCCTCCTCACTAATAGAAGCTTACCTGGTTCCAAACTTGGAGCTTGATGAAAAGCGGACCAGAGAGCTTAAGGAGTCTAGAGTAAAAGAAGCAGGGCCTGTGTACAACACATGGAGCGTTAGCAAGAATGAGCTTATAGTGGAAAAGGGCACGAGGGTTAATGAGCGCCACATTGCCCAGATAACCCAGATGCACAATATATTCACTAAAGGGAAACCAGTTCTATTTTTTATAGGCGTGGTGCTGTTATTTCTCCTATTGGGGCTAATTGGGGCAATATATCTGAATTTTATACACCGTACAAATCTTCTGCACTACACCAAAAAGCTCTCAATAATGCTACTTTGCTTCTTGTTCATAATTGTAGTTGCAGACTTTGTTATACGTCTCCCTCAGCCAAGCTATTTTATTCCCTTGGCTAGCATGAGCATGCTTATCATACTTCTTGTGGATTTTAATAGCGCCTTTCTTGCGACAATACTAATGAGCATACTCGTAGGCGTACTTACTGGCGGAAAGATAGAAATTACATTCGCTCTTTTAGTAGGAAGCATTGTTGGTATGTATAAAGTGAGGAATGCCAGAAGAAGAGCAGACATATTGCGCGCAGGCCTATGGGTTGGTGTGGCAAAATTTGCTGCAATAATTTGTATGGGGTTTGTAAATGGGGTTGAATTAAGGGCCATCCTTAACGATGGTTTTTGGGGGATAGCAAGTGGTATTGTTGCCGGGTTTGTAGTTATGGGACTCTTGCCACTATTTGAACATGGGTTTAAGGTAGCAACCAATATTAGTCTTTTAGAGTTGTCGGACCTGAATCATCCGCTTTTGAAGACATTGTCTCTCGAAGCACCAGGCACTTATCATCATGCGATCATGGTGGGGAATCTTGCTGAAGCCGCCTGTGACGCAATAGATGCAAATAGTCTTTTGGCCCGCGTCGGGGCCTACTACCATGATATTGGTAAGATCCAAAAAGCGGAATATTTCAATGAAAATGAGATGGGAACCGGATCAAGACATAAGAGTCTTACGCCAAGTATGAGCGCGCTCATTATAGCCAAACATGTTAAGGATGGCGTAGATGTGGCCCAGAAATATAAGATAAATACAGCAGTAGTAGACTTCATTAAGCAGCATCATGGCGACAGCTTAATATCTTTCTTTTATCAAAAAGCGCTTGAGAAAGCGGAGAAAGACCAAAAGGTGGAAGAAGAGGATTTTCGCTATCCAGGGCCCCGTCCGCAGACAAAGGAGACGGCTATAGTTCTTCTTGCTGATGCCGTTGAAGCTGCTTCAAGGTCTCTGGAAGATCCTACTCCCTCCAGCGTAAGGAACCTGGTGAGAAAAATAGTTAATAACAAGTTTATAGACGGGCAGCTCGATGAGTGCGATCTGACTCTTAAAGATATGCACAATATAGCTGATAGCTTTGTAAGAGTTCTTAACGGTATTTATCATACCAGGTCAAGCTATCCCGAAGGGAAAAAGAATACTTCCGAAGGAACAAGAACAAATGGCGATCAGAATAAATTTGGAAAACAAAAACCCAAGAAAAAAAATTGATCTGGGAAAATTAGAAAAAGTTGCCAGGTCAGTTTTAAGATATTACAAGATGAACTCTGCTGAAGTGAATATAAGGTTCCTTAGCAGCCAAAAAATACGCGCTCTTAATGAAAGATACTTAAATAGAAACGAAGCTACGGATGTCATAGCTTTTCAGAATGACCCGGAAAAACCAGAGTGCGCGACAGGAATAAACGAAAATTTTCTAGGTGATGTAGTAATATCAACGGATAGGGCCGAGAAGAACGCTAAAGAGTACGGCACAAGGTTTACCGAAGAAGTAGCGCTTTACGTCATACACGGACTTCTTCACCTTAAGGGTCTGGAAGACAAGACTCCAAAAGGCAAACAGGTTATGAGGGGAATAGAAAATGAGTTACTCCAGAAAAACAAAAGATATTTATGATCATGGGATGCTGAATAGCTTCAAGGTCGCGCTGGAAGGAGTTGTTCATATATTGCGCTCAGAACGCAGTATGCGCGTACATTTTATTGTAGGCCTGCTCGTACTGGTAAGCGGTGTATATTTTAACCTGGGAGCTGTAGAGTTTATGCTCCTATGTTTTGCTATAACTTTTGTGCTTGTCGCGGAGTTATTTAATTCTGCGATCGAGCATGCGATAGACCTTATTCATGACGAATATCACCCCCTTGCCAAGATAAGCAAAGATATTGCAGCCGGAGCCGTGTTTATAAGTGTTATAAACGCTATTATTACGGGATACCTTCTTTTTTCGGAGCGTTTGCACTTTACTCTTGAAGGAAACTTTGACAGCATTAAGCACTCTTCAGGCCACGTAACATTGATCGCTTTACTGATTGTTGTGGGAGTGGTAATTCTTGTGAAAGTTTTAAGACATGAAAAGCAGCTCTTGCGCGGGGGAATGCCCAGCGGACATACTGCTGTGGCGTTTTCCATATGGATAGCAGTAAGCATATTAACAGGTATTCCGATAGTAAGTGTAGCCGTTCTTCTTTTGGCTATCCTTGTTGGAAGAAGCCGTATAACAAGTGATGTACATAACTTATGGGAAGTTATAGCCGGTGCGCTCATCGGCATACTTTTAACCTTACTAGTATTTCAGGTGCTATTATGAAAAAAACTCTATGGAACAAATTTTTTATAGGCTTTGTTAACGGCATAGCCATTATATTGCCTGCAGTGGTCACCGTATGGCTGGTGCACTTTTTTGTAATAAAAGTAAATGATGCCATACTTAATCCCTTACTCAAGCTTCTTGCTCCATTCGGTGAAGAGCATACCTACTTCGCGAAGGCACTGATATTTATCTCGGTAATATTTTTTATAGCCTTGATAGGGTGGGGTGCAAGGGTCATTATTATTAACAGGGTCTTTGGTTGGGGCGAGGATTTGCTTTTGAGAGTTCCGATAATGGGAAGGATATATAGAGCGGTAAAAGAGATTTCGTCCGCTCTTCTAGGCCAGGGACGGACCATTTTTAAACAAGTTGTACTTGTAGAGCATCCCCGAAAAGGGCTGTATTCGATAGGCTTTACTACAGGTACGACCAAGGGAGAGATTAGAACAGTCATTGAAGAGAACCGCATAAATGTATTTATTCCCACAACACCTAACCCTACTAGCGGGTTTTTTATTATGGCGCTAAAGGAAGATATAAAATTTCTAAAGATGAGTGTTGAGAATGGTATGAAGCTCGTTATATCGGGCGGTTCGGTCACACCGCAAGAGCTCGCCGAAGAGAAGGCGGAAGGCTTAGCTGAGTAATGGCCGCGCATAGCGCCAAAGGGTTTATACTTAGGAAATATTATTTAAGAGAAACCAGTTATATACTGGTTATCTTTACGCAGGAATTTGGTAAGATAAGAGGGGTTCTTAAGGGAGTGAGGGATCCGTACCCTCAGTTCGCGGGAAACTTTGAAATATTTACGCAGTGCGAAGTTACCTTCTATAAAAAGAAGAGATCCATGGATCTTATTACAAAATGCGAGACCTTGGATTTTTTTCTTCCTGTAAGAAAGGATATAGAAAGGTTGACATATGCGAATTATTTTATAGAATTAGTAGACGTAGTCACCAAAGATTATGATATAAACATAGATCTATATACTACGCTTACTGAAAGCCTTAGACTTTTGGCTACAGATGCCAGTCCCAAAAGAGTTTCGAGAGTTTTCGAATTAAAATTATTAGGGGCTTTGGGTTTAACCCCGGAGCTTGCTTCTTGTGCCGTGTGCGGCGGCGACTTGGAAGAAAAGCCCAGGTTCAGCGTATCAAGCGGGGGAGTTATTTGCCAGAAGTGCGCTAGAGGAAAAGGCACACTTCTAGAAGTATCAAAAGGAACTCTAAATTTTATGCGCAAGGTTCAGGAGAGTTCGTTTGACCGAATACAACAGGTAAAGGTCTCAAAAGAAGTCGGAAAAGAAACAGAGGAAGTTCTTAGAAAATTTATAGAATTTCACATTAACAGAAGATTGAAATCCTTAAATTTTTTGAGAGACCTTAAGAAGGTTGGAGTTGGGTAAAAATTGCTAGTTGATAGAGGTTAGCAGGAAAGGGTTCATAGTTGGTGGTTCATGGTTCAGGGTTTACAATCCCGGAAAGGAATAACATGTGAAGTAACACTTCCGGGATTGGAAAATTAAAATTCGAAGCACCAAATACGAAATACGAAACAAGCGCTAATGACAAAAATTTCAATGACCAAAACATGTTTTGAATTTAAAATTTAGAATTTGTTTGGTATTTCGATATTCGGATTTCGAATTTAATCGTTAGGGTGAGTTTTATAGTTGGTAATTGGAAGACAGAAGAAGGAAGATTAATGGCAGTTGAATTGAAGGAAATAGCAAATCTTTGTAAAAGACGAGGCATTATATTTCAGTCCAGTGAGATATACGGCGGTATAGGCAGCGTTTGGGATTACGGTCCATTGGGTATTGAGATAAAAAAGAACCTCAAGGACTTGTGGTGGAAGAGGATGGTATATCAGCGCAATGACGTGGAAGGTCTGGATGCGGCCATACTCATGAACCCTGAAGTGTGGAAGGCCTCAGGCCATGTTGGTTCTTTTGCTGACATGATGTCGGATTGTAAAGATTGCAAAAAAAGATTTCGTATAGATAAACTTAAGGGTAAGAATTGTCCCGATTGCGGTGGAGATCTGCTAGAGCCAAAGAGTTTTAACTTAATGTTCAAGACTCAGGTGGGGTCTGTTGAGGGTCAGTCGGTAGACGTTTATCTTCGCCCTGAAACCGCACAGGGAATATTTGTAAATTTTGAAAATGTTTTAAATAGCTCCAGAAAAAAAATACCTTTCGGTGTCGCCCAGATAGGTAAGTCATTCCGCAATGAAATAACCACCGGAAACTTTACTTTCAGAAGCCGCGAGTTTGAGCAGATGGAACTGGAGTTTTTTGTTAAGCCCGGAGAAGATGAAAAGTGGTATGATTACTGGGTAAATGAAAGACTCGATTGGTATAAGTCCCTTGGTATAAAAGGAGAGAATCTTCGCCTTCGTGAACATGAAAAAGATGAGCTTGCGCATTATGCTAAAAGATGCCATGATATCGAATATCTTTTCCCTATGGGATGGTCAGAACTTGAAGGTATAGCAAACAGGGCTGATTTTGATCTTAAACAGCACGCAAGTATAAGCGGCAATGAGCTTACATATTTTGATAGTGCAACTAATGAAAGATATGTTCCCTACGTTATAGAGCCTTCAGGCGGCGTAGATAGAGCCATTCTCGCCGTTTTAGTTGACGCATATAGAGAAGAGAGCGTCAACGACAGGAAGAGGGTATATCTTTCTATGGACGCCAAACTCGCGCCGATAAAAGTTGCGGTACTTCCGCTCTTAAAAAATCGGCCCGAGATAGTTGAGATGGCAAATAAAATACTTGAAGATATCAAAGGCGATTATCGAGCAGTATATGATGATACTGCAAGTATCGGCAGACTGTACCGCAGGCAGGATGAGATAGGCACGCCACTTTGCGTAACAGTTGACGTTGAGTCTCTTGATGACGGTAAAGTTACTGTCAGATATAGGGATGATATGCAGCAGGACAGGGTAGATGCTTCAAAGATGAAGGATCTCTTGAGAGATAAATTAAATTTGTAAAAGATTAGCGAGCAGCGGTTAGCGAGCAGCGGATAGGAGTAGCTATACGCTCTATGCTATACGCTCTACGCTATATAACAAGGAGGAGTGAGTAAAAATGAGTTGTGGAAAAAAAGAATGTGGTAAGAAAAAAGGTTCTTCAGAAAAGTTTGTTTACTTTTTTGGGGCTGGTAAGTCTGAAGGAAAAGCTTCTATGAAAGAGCTTCTAGGCGGTAAGGGAGCCAACTTAGCAGAGATGGGGATTATTGGCATTCCTGTGCCTCCCGGGTTTACTGTTACAACAGAGGTATGTGAATATTACTACAAACACGGCAAGAAAAAGCCGGCAGAGTTAGCTGCGCAAATTGAAAATAACATAAAAAAATTGGAAAAATTTCTGGGATTGAAATTCGGAGATCCTAAGAACCCTCTTTTAGTGTCAGTTCGTTCCGGCGCGGCAGTTTCAATGCCGGGCATGATGAATACAGTTTTAAATCTTGGTATCAATGATGAAGTAGTAAAGGGTCTTATCGCCAAGACTGGAAACGAAAGAATGGGTTGGGATTCATATAGAAGGTTTATCAATATGTTCGGCGACGTATGTATGGGTGTTGATCACGAACATTTTGAAGAAGAGCTTTCAGGGATCAAGAAAAAATATAAAAGAGCCCTCGACACAGATCTAACAGCAAAAGAACTGAAGGAAGTTGTAGAGGCCTACAAGAAAGTATATAAAAAACACGTTGGAAAGAATTTTCCAACGGATGCACGCGTTCAGCTGGGTTATGCAATTGACGCTGTTATCGGATCCTGGAATATTGAGCGAGCTGTTGCTTACAGGCGCATTAATAGGCTTTCAGATCTAAAAGGTACAGCGGTAAATGTTCAGGCCATGGTTTTTGGTAACATGGGTGACACTTCAGGGACCGGCGTTGCTTTTACCCGGAACCCTGCTAACGGAGATAATGAGTTCTACGGTGAGTACCTAATAAATGCTCAGGGTGAAGACGTTGTTGCCGGCATTAGAACTCCTCAGCCGCTTTCAACTCTTAAGAAAGTTATGCCGAAGATCTATAAAGAGCTTGATGCGATCCGCCACAAATTAGAGAAGCACTACAAGGATATGCAGGACGTTGAGTTCACCATCCAGGAAGGCAAACTTTTTATGCTTCAGACAAGGACGGGTAAAAGAACCGGTCTTGCAGCCGTAAAACTTGCCGTTGATATGGTAAAAGAAGGACTGATAAACGACAAAGATGCCCTTCAAAGAATAGAAGGCGACCATCTGAATCAGCTTCTTTTTCCGATTTTTAATCTAAAAGCGAAGCAAGCCGCTATTAGTTCTAAAAAGCTTCTTGCTAAAGGTCTTCCCGCAGGTCCGGGAGCCGCTTATGGCGCTGTCTGTTTTACTGCCGATGATGCTGTAAAAGTTGCCAGAGGAGGTAAGAAAGTCATGCTTGTGCGAAAGGAAACTTCTCCGGAAGATGTAAGCGGTATGTGGGCTGCCGAAGCTATTCTTACGTCAACAGGTGGTATGACTTCTCACGCGGCAGTTGTTGCCCGCGGATGGGGTAAATGCTGTGTGGTAGGTTGCAGCGCGCTTGAGATAGATTATAAGAAAAAAGAAATCAGAGTTGGCGGAAAGACGATAAAAAATCACGAAATGATCTCAGTTGATGGTACCAGCGGAGAAGTTATTTCAGGAAAGGTTGACACTTCCGCTTCGCCCGTGGTTTTAGGGATTATACATGGAAACAAAGCAGCCCTAAAACATCCGCTATGCAATATATTTAAAGAGGTAATGAGATGGTCCGATAAATATCGCAAGATCAACGTCAGAACGAATGCGGATTCTCCTCAGGATGCCGCCAACGCAATAGCTTTTGGCGCCGAGGGTATCGGACTCACAAGAACGGAGCATATGTTCTTTGAAGGGGACAGGATCTGGGCTATCCGCGAGATGATCCTCGCTCATGATGAGGCGGGACGTGAAAAGGCTCTTAAAAAACTTCTTCCCTATCAGAGAAAAGATTTTGAGGGGATCTTTAAGGCCATGAACGGTTTTCCTGTAACTATTCGCTTGCTGGATCCGCCGCTTCATGAATTTTTACCTAATGATGCAGCAGGACAGAAAGAAATGGCAAAAAGACTGAAGACAACTCCGGTCGAAGTAAAAACCAAGGTTGATTCACTTCATGAGATGAACCCAATGCTTGGACACAGGGGCTGCCGTCTTTCGATCACATATCCTGAGATCTGCAGGATGCAGGTAACAGCGATCACAGAAGCCGCATGCAATGTTGCTAAGAAGGGAACAAAGGTTCTGCCTGAAATTATGATCCCACTCATAGGAACAAAGGCCGAGTACGACATCCTGGCAGACATAGTACGTGAAACTGCTGATGCCATCATCAAGACCAGAAAATCAAACGTTAAGTACCTGGTTGGTACTATGATGGAAATTCCAAGAGCAACTTTAGTAGCTGATACCGTTGCGGAGAAAGCGGAGTTTTTCTCATTCGGTACAAATGACCTTACTCAGATGACATTTGGCTACAGCCGTGACGATATAGGTTCGTTCTTGCCGGAATATCTGGAAGCGAAGATTCTTAAGGTTGATCCGTTTGCATCGATTGATCAGGAGGGTGTTGGTCAATTGGTTAGATATGGCGTTGAAAGAGGTCGAAAGACTCGTAAAGATCTTAAGTGCGGTGTTTGTGGTGAACATGGCGGAGACCCTGATTCAGTAAAGTTCTTTGCTAAAGTGGGCCTAAACTATGTGAGCTGTTCGCCGTTCCGTGTGCCGATAGCAAGACTTGCTGCAGCACAGGCTGCGCTTACTAAGTAAAAGATAGCACACGTATATCGCACGTCGTATATCATCTTTTTTTGGATACGATGTGCGATATACGAAGTGATCATAGGCTGAATAAACTTAATGAAGAGGTAAAAACATATGGATGCCATAAAACTTTATCTAAAAGATATCAGAGACCTTCCTCTACTTTCCCCGGAAGACGAAAAAATGCTGGCTTATAAAATTAGAAAGGGCGATAAGAAGGCACGCCAAAGAATGATAAAAAGCAACCTGCGCCTTGTTATTAAC
>JAQBAV010000177.1:0-2914 GCA_032126595.1 Candidatus Omnitrophota bacterium
ACCGGTATTGCTTATACCCATATTCTACAAATACATGCCCATAAGAAGCGAAGATTTAAAATCGCGAATAATTGCGCTTTCCGAAAAAGCAAAAATCAAGCTATTCGATGTGTGTGAGATAGATTTTAGCAAGAATACCAAGAAGGCCAATGCTGCTTTAGTAGGCTTGGGCGGCTCACGAAAAGTAATAATTGCAGATACTCTGGCGAATGAATTCACCCCTAACGAGGTAGAGGCTGTAGTGGCGCATGAGTTTGGACACTTTAAATATAAACACCTTTGGCAGCTCTTGATATTTTCTGCAGTCTTTACGATGGGGGGATTTTTCGTCCTCTCTATTATGGCTAACAGGATTGTTGAAGCCACCGGAAGTAAGGCCTTGTGGGATCTCTACCTATTCCCGGCGCTTATACTCTTACTTACGGTTTCGGGTCTGGCCATAATGCCCCTGCAGAACTTTTTCTCCAGAGTCCTTGAAAGGCAGGCCGATCGGTTTGCTCTTGAAATAACAAAACAGCCCGAAACGTTTGTTTCGGTAATGCGCAAACTTGCCGATATGAACCTGGCAGAGGTAGATCCTCCTCTATGGAAAAAGATATTTTTCTACGATCATCCTCCCATTGGGGAAAGAATAAGAATGGGCGAAGAGGCTCTTAGGGCAAGTGAAAAAGACTGAACTAAAAATCAAAAAGATATATAGTCTATTAGACTCTCATTTTGGGGATCTTGCTTGGTGGCCCGCAGATAGCGGGTTTGAGGTTATTGTAGGAGCTATCCTTACGCAAAACACTGCATGGGGAAATGTTGAAAAAGCTCTTGAAGCCCTAAAGAAAAACAAACTTCTTACTCCTAAAAAAATAGTAAGCGCTCCCGGGGGTAAACTTGCCAGGGCAATAAGACCCGCAGGGTATTACAATATTAAGACCGGTCGCCTTAAGAATATAAGTAAGTTTTTGCTTACTGAGTGCGGGGGAAAATTAGAAAAACTTAAAAAATTTGATACTAAAACTTTAAGAGAAAAGCTCTTACAGGTTAAGGGTATTGGTCCGGAGACAGCTGACTCCATTTTAGTTTATGCCCTTGAAAAACCCGTTTTCGTTGTAGACGCATATACAAAAAGAATTTTTCATCGCCATGGACTGATAAGTGAAGATGCGGGATATTACGATGTACAGGGCTTGGTGCATGAAAATTTTCCGGAAAAAATAAAAAAGTTAAATCAGTTTCATGCTTTAATTGTAGAGGCAGGGAAGAAGTTTTGCAGAAAAAAATCCGGGCTTTGTAGGGAGTGCCCGTTAAGAGGACTGTAAGAACCGTGTAGAGGCTGTAGGATGTAGGGTTGAGATTGCCGATGTCAGCGAGTTTGTGGTTGGCAGCTTGAAATTAGTAGTTAGAAGTTAGTAGTTTGTAGTTAGAAGTTGGTATCTAGAGAGTTCATGGTTGGTAGTTCATGGTTCATGGAAAGATCTACGAACCCCGAACTCTAAACTACGAACAAACGCTTATGACATATGACTTGTGACTTTTGACTAATGAGGAGTATATTATGATGAGTGATATGGAAAAAATAAAAAAAATAGCCATAGAAGCCGCGCTTGAGGCCGGAAAATACAGCCTGGAGCATATAGATAAAATAAAAGAGCTCTCCTGTAAGAGCGGGCCTACGGATCTTGTTACAGACGTAGATAAAAAGTGTGAGAGTATTATTATTGATAAGATAAAGTCAAATTTTCCGAAACACTCGATACTGGCCGAAGAAAGCGGAGAATACGAAAAAGAGCATGACTACCTGTGGCTTATCGACCCGATAGACGGAACTATAAATTATGCGCATGGTTTTCCGGTCTTTTGTACATCTATAGGCATTATGTATAAAGGGGTAGCAAAAATCGGGGTAGTATATGATCCCACCAGGGATGAACTTTTCTTTGCAGAGGAAGGAAAAGGCGCCTTCCTTAATGATAAACCCATGAAGGTATCGGATGTAAACAAGGTTTCCGAATCCTTGCTAGCAAGCGGGTTTGCTTACAGTAAGGAGGGGAGAGAATATAATTTAGAGTACTTTCAAAAGGCTCTTGAATATGCCCAGGCAGTGCGTCGCCCCGGCGCCGCAGCCATTGACCTCTGCTATGTAGCATGCGGAAGGCTTGATGGGTTTTGGGAGTTCTTTTTAAAACCCTGGGATACCGCCGCAGGTTATCTTATTGTAAGAGAAGCCGGAGGGCTTGTTACGGGGTTTGAAGACCCATCTTTTGATGTATACAAGAAGGATATTCTAGCCTCAAACGGCAAGATTCACTCTGAATTGCTCGAAATCCTAAAGAGCTGATTCCTACTTACTATCAATTCTTTTAATCTCCGAACGATGTAAATATTTCAAAAAGTTCAATCTATTTATGTTAGGTTATAAAATAGTTAGTTGACACTGTCTATAAATTCATTTACAATGTAAATGATTAAAAAGCAGGATGTTCATTTGATATATTTAGGAGGACAAGGTGAAATATAGAACAGTGATAGAGGTTATCTGTGATGCTTCCAGTAAAGACGAGGCTATGTATATTGCAGGTGAATTTTTAAGAAGCAATGTTGAGTTTGGCGTTGAGATGCGCTCAAAAAGTATGCCCTTAAAAGTCCACAGAGCTATTAGGTATGCGGGTACAAGCGCGGTTGCTATCGCTCTTTTAGTGACAGCATTTTTAGGAGTTTCAGTTGTCGGAAAAGATAATAATACCAGCGGAGTAGCACGTATTGGCCTTCAAAATACATACACAGTTACGCCTTCATTAAAAACACAGGATGAGGCTGATTTTAAGGATGATTGGGAAGCAAAGAAAAACGAAGCTGTCCTTGATTACCTTAAGAAATAATAGATAGCCCTTTATTATTTAACTAAAAAAGAGGAGCCGTAATG
>JAQBAV010000178.1:0-4285 GCA_032126595.1 Candidatus Omnitrophota bacterium
ACCCTGTCTCTTCCATCGGAGTCTTTTCTAATTTATCTATCTCCTTGTATATATCCCAAAGCTCGGCCGTATCAGTGGCCCTGAAATATCTGCCTCCTGTTATGTCGGCTATTTTCCCGAGAAGCTCGTCGTCTATTTCTATCTCTACAGGCTTTAGTATAACGTTTCCATAATAATCCTTAACGGGGTACGGAGCCAGTCCCTTAGTTCCTGCTCCAATGGTATACATTCTCACACCGAGAGCCTTTGCCGCTTCCGCCGCAACAAGCGGAGATATCTTACCCGAGTTATTTCGTCCATCTGTAAGAAGTATTATTATTTTTTCTTTGGTTTCGGTGTCCTTAAGACGGTTGAGCGACGAGCTTATCGCTGTCCCAATAGCCGTCCCGTCTTCGATCATCCCGATATTGACTCTCTCGAGGTTCTTTTCAAGCCAATTGTGGTCGAGCGTTAAAGGGCATACTGTGTATGCCTGCCCGGCAAAAGCTACTATAGCTATCCTGTCGTTAGGCCGCTCCTTAATAAATTCCTCGACGACAGTCTTTACTACCTCTAAGCGGTCGAATCTTCTTCCCCCCATTTCAAAGTCCATCGCACGCATACTTGTGGAAGTGTCAATTGCCAGAACTATGTCTATACCCTCAACAAACACCCTTGTCTCTTCAATAGTGTCTCTGGGCCTGGCCAGGGCAAGAATAATAAAAAATAGACACAAAGCTCTAAGATAAACAGTGTTACGGTTTATCTTTGTTTTTAAGGTTGGCTTATTTTTCCCCAGAAGGGCGTTATTCGAAAACCTGAAAGAGCTCTGACTTCTATCAAAAAGTTTCTTAACTATAAAAATTACCAATGGAAGCAAGAGAATAAGAAAGAGAACGGCGGGGTCGGCAAAAAACTTCATTCGGTGCCTCCGTCTTCTTCGACTTCTTCTTTTGTTTGGTCTACAAGTTCTTCCGCAGATTTATAACTGTCTAGTATTTCTAAGAGCGTCGGCCCATATTTCGCAAATTTAACCATATCGCAATGCGATAAGAAATTTTTTAAAAGCTTTTTCTGTTCGGCATTTAATTCTTTAGCTGATTCTATTGAAGTTAGGAATTCTTCTGTCGTCATTTCAGGGGCGCGGTATAAAAATCTATTCTCGAGATAATGTCTGGCAATATCTGAAAGTCTTGAATAGTATTCCTTGGTCATTCCTTTTTTGGGAAGGTCTTCTTCTTTGAGTTCGGCAAGTTCTTCATAGGCTACAACATGCGGAGGTCTCTTTTTACGTTTTTCCTCTTCCAGGATTAATTTATGTCTCAGCCATATAAATGCTACAAAGCCAAGCAGTAAAAGTGCCGTAAAAAATATCAATATGAGTCGACCCGGGTTACCTTTGATACCGGATAATCCTTTTATGTCTTTTATATCTTTTTCGTTACCGGTGAGAAGGCTTAGTACTTTTATTGGGATCTGTGGGCTTTCGCTCACATTCCAATCTGCGGCGCCCGCTTCTTTATGCTGAACAGGTATGGGCGAGATAACGTGAGTTCCGGTAGTATAGATACTCATTATGTATTCGCGTCCGACTACCTTTTTAGAAGGCCATCCAGCCTTTACGGGACTTGAAGTGAGAAGTGAGAACTCGCCGGTGTCGGGAGTTTCCGTGAAGAGAAGTTCGGCTCTTCCGGCGTTTTCCGCAGTCACATTAACTTCTATCCTATCGCCTATATAAACTTCCTCTTTATTCACGCTTGAGGTGACCTCAAGAGCTTTATCCTTAGCGAAAGAAAAACCGGCTATGGTAAAAATCAGTACTATAATTATTGATAGGATCTTTTTCATAATAAAGTCATAAGTCACAGGTCATAGGTCATAAGTCATAAGTCATATATAGTTGCCTGTTAGCCTGTTTTCCTGTTGCCCGTTCACCTTGACTGGTTAACCGGTAACAGGTTAACTAATTTAAGTCACCGGGTCACCAGAAATCAGCTATAAGCTGTAAGCTTTAAGCTGTAAGAGATTGCTTCGTCGCTACCCGCTCCTCGCAATGACGGAAGGGTCGCTTCGTTCCTCGCAATGACGGAAGGGACGCTACCCGCTCCTCGCAATGACGAGAGTTTTGGTCATTGCGACCCCGACTTGTCGGGGGAAGCAAACTCATTATCTAACATCTAATATCCAGCACCTTTTGTCAGTTGGATCTCGTCATTTGCCATTAACTCTTCCCATGAACCATAAACTACGTACCATGAACCCTCTAACTACCAGCTTCTATCTCTTACCAATCTTTAGTAACGGTGGGGTTGCCGCCTCTTTGCGCTTTTCTTTTTTCTCCCCTTAAACGTGCTTCGTCTTCTTCTTGTCCTCTCAAGATCATTTCAGCCTGCTCTTCAGTCATCTCGTCAGAGGGTCCTTCCATTGTATCAGGTTTTTGTCCACTTGGGAATTCCGATCCTTCCTCGTCAGGTCTATCAGGTTGCCCGCCTTGGGATCTATCTTGATCTTGAGACTTTTGGTCTTGTTTGTCTTGTTGATCCTGCTGATCTTGCTTTTCCTGTTGATCCTGTTGCTGATCTTGCTTTTCCTGTTGGTCTTTTTTATCTTGTTGGTCTTGCTTGTCCTGTTGGTCCTGTTTGTCTTGCTGATCTTTCTTATCTTGTTGATCCTGTTGGTTTTGTTGTTGATCTTGTTTGTCCTGTTGCTGGTTCTGCTGCTGTTGGTTCTGTCTTTCTTTAAGATCTTCTATTCTCTTCAACGTAAACTCATAATTATACTTTGCGTCCTTGTCCAGTGGATCTGCCTCCATCGCCCTTTTATAATACTCTAGAGTTTCATTATACTCAGTGAGCGCCTTTTTTGGATCTTTTCTTTCTTCCTTTTCGCCGATACGGAATTTACTGTTTCCTATATTGTAAAACGCGTCGGGTTCGAGTTTTTCTTTCTCCCCGGTAAGTGATCTTAAAAATCCCTGAATGGCTTCTTTAAACGCGTCTTTACGGTAAAGAATAGCCCCGCGATTATATTCTAAAGTCGGGTTTTCAGGACGCACCTTAAGAAGATCATTATAGTCTTCCAAGGCCTGGTCGTACTTGCCTTCTTCATATAATTTATTAGCCTCTTTCACTCTTCCGCCAACCGACGCAAAGGCTATTGAGCCTATCAAGCAAAGGATTATAGTTAATAAAAATTTTTTCATTTTTAAATTTTGGTTTTTCTCTTTATCCATCACCATAATGACGGGGGTTGTGTTCCGAGCGAGTTCCGCAGCCCCGATTTTATCGGGGCGAGGACTGTCTGAACAACGAGCACATTCTCCGTCATGATAGCTTCTGTAATCTAATTCAATCCGCTAATTCTCGTTTTTTCTCCTGTCGCCGATTAATGGTTCTAAGAGAAGTAATAAAAACGCTAAGGCAAGTGGAATTTGAAAGCGCTCAAAATACTGCTTTTCCATCTTTGCTTTAAATTCTTCTTTTTCGAGATTTGAAAGCCTCTTTTCGTAAATATACTCAAGCCCGAACTCCGCTCCGGTTGCACGCACATACATCCCACCGGTGCTTAGCGCTACTTCTTGAAGCATGTCTTCATTAAGCCTGGTCTTTACGACATTGCCTTCGGTGTCCTTAAGAAACTCCATATGCCCGGAATTTGTTCTTATGGGAATCAATTCCCCTTCTTGCGTTCCTATGCCCACACAATATATTACAACATTTTCTGCCTTCGCTCTGGCCGCCGCACCTTCCACTCCGCCTTCAAGGTCTTCGCCGTCAGTTATAATTATTAAGATCTTATTTTTCTTTTTTCCTCCGTCATAGCTTTTTAGGCCTGTATATATAGCCTTTGATAGAGAGGTGCCTCCTATGGGTATACTATTTACGGTTATATCTTCGAGCGACAATAAGAACCCTTCATAGTCTATTGTTAAAGGGCACTGCAGAAATGCTGTTCCTGAAAAAGCAATTAGCCCTACCCTGTCTCCATGCAATCTTTTAACCAGGTCTTCAATCGCAAGCTTTGACCTTTCAAGTCTACTAGGTAACACATCTTCTGCCAGCATACTATTTGAGGTATCGAGGGCTATCAATATATCAAGGCCTTGCCTCTTAACTTCCTGCCATTTAAACCCCCACTGTGGACGGATAAGAGAAAGAACGATTAAGAAAACTGAAAAGACAACTAGAAAATTTTTGAACTTTCTCTTTTTCTTATTCAAAGACTTTGATATTTCACCCACCAAAGAAGCCTCTGCAAACTTATGAACGCTTTCTTTTCTTCTCTGCCAGCTCCATAGGTAAAATAA
>JAQBAV010000179.1:0-3448 GCA_032126595.1 Candidatus Omnitrophota bacterium
GGCTCCGATAGAAGTCCCGGCTCGCATTAATTGTTTCCCTACCACTAATTTGATATCTTTCTGTGTGATAGATATCACCAATTTAATAATATTTTTTGCAAAGTTAAGGGCCAGCTTTTCTACTTGTATATTTTCTACACTCATATTTTCAACTCCGTTAAAGTCGATTGAGAATTTGTCTTTGAATTTATTTCCTCAATGTTTATTCGCATTATTTAAGAACAATTTGTTTTCATTTATTATTATCATTCATCATTTCTCATTAGTCGTTTCTAGCTAATAATTTATCATTAACCATTAATCATTCATCAGTAATCATTTGTCATTTATCATTAATAATTAATCACTTATCATTAATAATTATCTTGTCAGTGTTCTTGATACGGCTTCAAGCCAGCCTTTATAAAGCGAGTTCGCTTCCTTTTTAGAGATCTTTGGTTTAAATGCTTTATCTAGAGCCCAGCATTTGCGTATCTCGTTTGTGTTTTTCCAATATCCCGCGGCAAGTCCCGCAAGGTACGCTGCGCCCAAAGAAGTTATCTCTATAACCTTGGGCCTGGTAACCTCTATTCCAAGCAGGTCTGACTGAAACTGGCACAGAAAATTGTTTCCCACTGCTCCGCCGTCTATCTTGAGGTTTTTGATATTAATGCCCGAATCTTTACGCATGGCTTCTAAAACATCCTTAGTCTGGTAGCACATCGCTTCCAGGGCGGCTCTTACTAAATGGCTTCTTGTGGTGCCTCTAGTTATACCGAATATGCTTCCCCTGGCATCCTGGTCCCAGTACGGCGCTCCAAGTCCCACGAGCGCGGGTACGAAATATACGCCCGCATTATTTTTTACCGCCATGGCCACCTCTTCTGATTGAGGAGCCCTTGCAATAATGCCGAGTCCGTCGCGGAGCCATTGTATTGCCGCACCCGCGATAAATACAGACCCTTCCAGAACGTACACTGGTTCACTCTTGGCGCCGCAGCCCAGCGTGACTATTAGGCCATGCTTTGATGTCGGCCGTTTTTTGCCGGCATTAAGAAGCATGAAGCATCCCGTACCGTAAGTGTTTTTTATTTCACCGGGATTAAAACAGGTCTGTCCGAAAAGCGCCGCCTGCTGATCCCCGGCTATACCTGATATAGGCACGCCCGCGGGAAGTTTTCCGGTTTTAACCGTGCTTCCAAAAATACCCGATGAAGGTTTTACTTCGGGCAGTATTTCTTTCGGTATCTTTAATTTTTTAAGTATAGCCTCGTCCCACTTTAATTTATCTATATTGAAAAGCATGGTGCGGGACGCATTTGTATAGTCGGTGGCATGAGAAGCGCCTCCCGTGAGTTTCCATAAGACCCAGGAGTCTGTGGTACCAAAAGCGAGGGTGCCTTCTTTTGCTTTACGTGAGGCCCCCGCCACATTCTTTAATATCCATTCTATCTTGGTGGCGGAAAAATACGCGTCGATCGGAAGGCCTGTTCTTTTTCTGAAAAACCCGGCTTCCCCATTCTTCTTAAGCTCTTCGCATCGCGGGGAGGTTCTTCTACACTGCCATACTATAGCGTTATAAACGGGTTTACCTGTTTTTCTGTCCCATATAACGGTAGTTTCTCTCTGATTAGTTATGCCAATAGCTACTATTTGCGCTTTGGGAGCTTTTTTAAGGACTTCCTGCACAGAATCGTAAACACTTTTCCAAATATCCGCGGGATTGTGCTCTACCCATCCCGGACGGGGAAAGTGTTGGGGAAACTCGCGGTAAGCGCTTGTAACCTTACGTCCTTTTTTATCGTAAATTACGGCTCTTGAGCCGGTTGTCCCCTGATCTATGGCAAGTATACATTTCATCATACTATCCTCTCCTCCGCCCAGTTCCTGACGTCCTCGAACATTTTTTCTTTACCCAGGTCTATGGTAAGAGAGTGATACATTTCGGGGTAACGGATAATAGTTTTATCTTCCGTAATAAGCTTTTGGAATATCTGCTCACTTACTTCAGGGTTTACAAGTTTATCGTTTCCTGAAAGAAGAAAAAGAATAGGTTTAGCAATTTTCTTTTTTGATGAGGTTGAACGTAGTTGTGATTTAAGGGTTTCGTACAAGAGCCGCGCCGAAGCTATGCGGTGTTCACGCGGGTCAGTGTCGAGGGCCTTGGCCCGTTCAGGGTCTCTCGTACACATAGCACCTTTAAATGGCATCTTGAAGCGCATGCGAGGTAAAAATAAAAAGGAGAACCCCATTAAAGCATATTCCATTACGGAAAGATTCATCCGGTTTCCGAATGCGGGAGATACACATACAGTTCCATCATAAAGATCGCCGTACCTTACCGCCATCTCAAAAGAAATAAGTCCTCCGAGACTTTCACCCAGAAGAAAGATCTTTCTTCTGGGATTTTCAAGTTTTACTATCTCGTGGAGGCGGCGGAGATCTTTATAATATTCACGGAAGGAGTTAATATGCCCTTTACGGCTAAGTGTTTCTCCAAAACCTCTTAATTCGATAGCATATACCGAACAATCCCTATTGGTAAAATAATTTGCCATGCTGTCCCACCTCGCCGAATGGGCACCCAGACCGTGGACCAGGACAAAAGAAGCTTTAGGCGCATTAGTCTGCCATACCCGGTACATGAGGCCGGTTTTTTCATCAGTTAAAAGGGGCTGCATTTATTTGTCCCTTCTTTCGGTTGTTTGATTTTGATAATTTCAACAGATTTACCTTGGATCAGAAAAGTATGCCACAAACAATGAGGATAGTCCATTTTGCCCTATAAAATTCTTCCCAGAAAGGTTATGTTGTTTCCTGGCTCTGGTGGGATTCTATCCATAATACCAGAATTCCCGATGCGACTATTACAAGCATGCCTACAAGACTGAGCGTGCCGGGAACATGACCCCATACAACCCACCCTATGATGCCTGAAAATATTATTGAGGAATAGACTAGCGGGCTTAAAGTGCTTGCCTTTGCATAATGCAGCGCGGTTGTAATAAGATATTGGACGAGATACATCGCCAGGCCCATGACTAAAAGATAGATCCACTGGATACCATGAGGCATTATAAATGAAGGAGCTACAAGGATTGCGCCTATAAGCGCTGATATTAGAGAATAATATAATACAATTCTCTGCCAGGGTTCGTCTTTCAGGTGGCGCATAAGAATAAGTATAAAGGCCAGAGCAAGTCCAGCGTATAGCCCATACAGGTCCCCTCCGATATTCATATCTTTGACCCGCGGATGAAGTACAAGAAGCATGCCTAAAAAACCCGTAAAAACGCCAATGAGAGCTTTTTTGGAAACATGTTCTTTCAATATAAAAAAAGCGCATATCGGTACCCATAAAGGAGCAGTGTTCAAGAAGGTAGCGGCATCCACAAGCGGAATCTTATGCGCGGCGGTAAAAAATGATAAAAAACATGTAAATCCGAGAATACCTCTAATTAGTATAGGC
>JAQBAV010000180.1:0-5309 GCA_032126595.1 Candidatus Omnitrophota bacterium
ATGCATCATCAAGATTATTCGCTTTAAGGGTTTCAATTATCCTATCAACAAACTCTTCTTTTGAAATAGGTATCGTCATTCTGATGGCATCGGCGCTTTCGTATAGCCTGTCTATATGTTCCTTTAGTCTAAAGACAAGCCTATTATATGATCTTATGCCTTCAAATACTCCATCACCGTAGAGAACTCCATGGTCAAAGATAGACACCTTGGCATCTTCCCTATTTACAAGCTTTCCATCTAAAAAAACTTTTTTTCCCATTGTTTTCCCTTTCTCAAGTAACTGTCTCTGTCATATTTACATGTTGAGAGTCTGACACTTTTTCCAGAGCGCCGTCTTTCATAAAATATTCACTATCGCTAAAATTCTCAATAATATCCTGATGCGAAACAACCACTACGGCCATATTGTTTTCTCTGCTAATATCTAAAATCAAGCGATATATTTCATCACTCATTTCTGAATCTAAATTTCCCGTAGGTTCATCACAAAATAAAACCTGGGGCGCGTTTATAAGCGCTCTGGCTATCGCTGTCCTCTGAGCTTCCCCGCCGGAGAGTTCGCCCGGCCGATGTTTAGACCTGTGATCAAGTTTTACTTTTTTAAGAAGTTCCGAGGCCTTAGCCTTAATAACACTTCTTCTTTCGCCGCCTTTCATTAGCGCCGGAAGCATAATATTCTCTAGAACATTTAATTCTGGAAGAAGATGATAAAACTGAAAAATAAATCCATAATGCTGATTACGAACAATGCTTCTTTTTCTATCTGATAGTCTATACAGATCATCCTCGGCAAACTTTACAGATCCGGTAGAAGGTCTACTCAACCCTCCAAGAATATGTAAAAGCGTAGTTTTCCCGGCGCCTGACGGCCCGTGAATATAAATTCTTTCGCCGCGCCGTATATCAATATTTATATCGCGAGCAGCGTGTACAATTTCGCTTCCTCTCCGATAAAGTTTAGTCATGTCTTTTACTTCAATCATATTTATTCGTACCTTATGGCTTCTACCGGATCAAGCCGGGATGCCTTGTAAGCAGGATATATTCCCGCTAACACAGTCAGTATCATAGCAACAGAGATGATCGAACAAACATCCACATATCCGACTCTTACGGGTATCTCTGTAAAATAATATACGTCATTAGGAAATAGATCCAGGCCGAAAGTATTTCTTACAAACCCAAGAACCAGATTTATCCTCTTTGCCAAAAACACTCCGGCCGCCCCTCCTATAGCAACGCCTATAGATCCTATTAAAGTTCCATGTAAAAAGAAGATCGAACTTATACCCCAGGAACTGGCGCCAATGGCCTTGAGTATTCCTATATCCCTGGTTTTTTCCATAACCATCATAATAAGTGAACTTGAGATATTAAAGCATGCGACTATAACTATAAGCGCAAGTATTATAAACATCATCTTCTTTTCCAAGGCCAAAGCCTTTACTAGATTCTTATCCAGATCCATCCAGCTCTTAATCATATATGGGTATCCCAAAACTTGCTGCAATTTTTCTTTTATCTCGGCAACCTTCATGCCGTCACCCAATTTAAGTCCTATGCCTGTCACGGTGTCCTTCGTTCTGAAAAGTTTGCGCGCCGAATTAATATCTAGAATAGCCATATTGGCGTCGTAATCATACCTGCCTGATGTAAAACTTCCTATAACTTTAAGCCGGGCTTTTTCCTGATCAACCATTGAGTACGGTACTATTATTTCAACATAGTCCCCGAGGCTGATATTTTCATTCTTCATTAACTCTGAACCAAGTATGATATTGTCCCCTTTTAACTCATTCACGTCAGGTCCGATATATGAAGTTACTTTACTCACTCTTGATTCTGCGGCCGGATCTATCCCTTTCAAAAGAATCCCTATAACAGTGTCTTTTTTGCGAATAATCGCCTGACCGGTAATAAAGCCTGCGCCTGCCTCTACTCCTGGAATAGCTTCAGAAAGATTAATAATCTCCGCTGGGTCTTCTATCCCTTCATCTTTAAAGATCATTATGTGAGCATAAGTACCAATGATCTTATTCTTTATCTCCCCGTCAAATCCGTTCATGATTGAAAGGACTATAATTAAAGAGGCGACGCCTAAAGCTACACCAATTACAGAGATAAACCCTATAAGTGAAATAATGCCTTCTCTTCTTTTCGCGAAAAAATATCTTAAACTTAAAAACAGTGTCCACATAATTTATTCTGGTCTCATCTGAGGGAAAAGTATTACATCCCTAATGCTCGCTGAATTAGTTAATATCATAGTCAATCTATCAATACCGATACCTAGCCCACCGGCCGGAGGCATGCCATATTCAAGAGCTCGTATAAAGTCCTCGTCAACTATTGCGTTTGGGTCCGCTTTTGCCTGCTCTTCAAATCTTTCCCTCTGGTCTATCGGGTCATTAAGCTCAGAGTAAGCATTTGCTATCTCCATTCCGCCCATATATAACTCAAATCTTTCCACAATCCCCGGCTCGTCTTTTTTACTCTTAGCGAGGGGGCTAAGCTCTTTAAAGAAGTCCACAACAAAAACCGGATGAGCCTCAGCCTTAGGCTCAACAAGTTCACCTACGATGTTTAATATCTGAGTCTTACTCACCTTGTCGCCTTCAAGCTCAAAACCCTTTTTCTTTAGTTTTTCAACCCAGCTTGACAAGGGGTCATCCACCCTTATCCCGAAGTTTTCTTCCATAAGTTCTTTAAACGAAACCTTCTTCCATGTAGTCAGGTCGATTTCCTTATCCTGGTACATAAACTTTTCGGTGCCGAGTATCTTTTTAGCGCAGCTTCTTACAAGTTCCTCCGTAAGGCGCATCATGCCGTCGCAATCAGAATAGGCTTCGTAAACTTCCATCATAGTAAACTCAGGGTTATGCCTCACGGAAATACCTTCATTACGAAAAGACCTGTTTATCTCATAAACTTTTTCAAAACCCCCAACTAGAAGTTTTTTAAGATATATCTCAGGGGCTATCCTTAAAAAGAGATCCATATCCAGGGTTTCGTGATGCGTCTTAAAGGGTTTGCCTGCCGCCCCGCCCGCTATTGGATGCATCATAGGAGTTTCAACTTCCATAAAACCCTTGCCGTTTAGCACTTCTCTAATGGTCTTTATTACTTCGACTCTTAACTTAAAAGCCTTCCTGGCTTCGTCGTTAACAATTAGGTCAACATATCTCTGGCGATAGCGAAGCTCCACATCTTTCAAGCCGTGCCATTTCTCGGGTAGCGGCCTAAGCGCCTTAGATAAAACCGTATATTGTGAAAGTTTTACAGTGTCTTCGCCGGTTCTGGTTTTAAAAAGTTCACCGTCGGCGCCTATAATGTCGCCGATATCGAGGACCTTTAATATGTCAAACGAATCATCACCTAGAGCGTTCTTTCCTGCATAGATCTGGATCTTACCGGTTTCATCCTTTAGGTCTATGAAAATACTTTTTCCGTGGGCCCTTTTTGCCATTATTCTACCGGCAATACGGCACTTTTTGCCTTCTGAAAAAGACTCTTTAAGGCTTTGAACAGACTCAGCCCCTTCAAAGCCCCTGCCGAAAGCATCTATTCCGGCTTCCTTTAACTTGCCAAGATTCGCATACCTTTGTTCAATAAGATCGTTTTTTTCTTCCATGTCATTCTTTCTTTTTTAATTGGTGTCTAATAAGACAAACATACACAATCTTTCCCCGCACACTAATAGAGGAATTATATATAATAATCATATTATTATCTTCTGACAATTATATCCAGTAGATCGGGCGATGTCAATCTAAATAGAAAAATGACTGAGATATATACAAGTTTGGATAGGTTTAATGATGTTTATAGTGATTTATATAGGATTAAATAAGTTTAGGTAAGTTAGCTAAGAAGTTTTTTGAACTCTTCTTCGGTGAGGATTTTTATGCCCAGCTTCTTTGCTTTGTCTAGTTTTGAGCCGGCTTTGTCGCCTGCGACAACAAGATCTGTTGTCTTGCTTACACTGGACTGGACTTCACCCCCGGCTTCTTCAATAGCCTTCTTGGCCTCGGAGCGAGACATCGTCTCTAACGATCCTGTTAATACTATTTTTTTGCCGGCAAGTCTGCCTTCAGTCTTTTTTAATTTTTCTTTTATTCTTATGCCTTTTTCTTTTAGCTTTCTGATCTCTTCAATGTTTTTCTTTGTATCAAAAAATATTGTAATACTCTTAGCTATTTCAGGGCCTATTTCATTAATCTGTAGAAGTTCTTCTTCCTCAGCCTTTATTAGTCCCTCTAAAGAGCCGAACTTATCTATTAAAAGACTTGCAGTGTGTTTGCCAACATTTTTTATCCCCAGCCCGTAAACAAATCTTTCCACAGAAACATCTTTAGATTTTTCTATAGCATTTAAAACATTTTGGGTCTTCTTCTCCTTCCATCCCTCAAGTTTCAAAAGATCATCTCTCTTTAAATCATAAATATCAGATACGCTTTTTATTAGCCCTACCTCGTAAAGCTGTTCAACCGTCTTTTCGCTGAAGCCATCTATATCAACCGCGTCTTTTGCAACATAATGAGCTATCTCTTCTTTTATCTGTGCTGGGCAAGCTAAACTATCCGGACATCTGTAAAAAACGTCTTCTTTTATCAGGCCTGCTCCGCAACTAGGACATTCCGCTAGCATTTTAAATTCTCTTTCCCTGCCGGTTCTCTTCTCTTTTAAAACCTCTGTCACCTTTGGTATAACGTCGCCCGCTCTCTGAATCCTTACATAGTCGCCTATCTTTACGCCGAGTCTTTTAACTTCGTCCATATTGTGAAGGGTGGCTCTTGAAACTGTTACCCCTCCAACTTCAACCGGCTGCATTAAAGCAACCGGCGTTACAATACCGGTTCTTCCAACGCTAACCATAATATCTTCTATTCTTGTTATTTCTTTTCTGGGTTCAAATTTATATGCTATTGCCCATTTCGGGTTCGTTGTTCTTGTACCAAGCACTTTCTGATGATCGATATTATTTACTTTTATTACAATGCCATCTATTTCGTAGTCCAAGTCGTCTCTTTTTTCTTCAAGATCGTGATGATATTGAATAGCCTCATCAATTGTTTTGCAATATTTAGTGCTTGGAGGAGTTTTTAGTCCATACCCTTCAATAACTTTCAGCATCTCTTGTTCTGTTTTCGGCATTTTTTCTGAATAATCCAGTATGCGGTAACAATAGACATCCAGGGTTCTTTGCGCCGTAATTCTTGTATCAAGCTGGCGAAGAGAGCCTGCAGCAGCATTACGCGGATTGGCGAAAGGATCTCTTCCTTCTTCCACTTGTTTCTTGTTCAGGC
>JAQBAV010000181.1:0-4206 GCA_032126595.1 Candidatus Omnitrophota bacterium
AACAAGTATAAGAAAAACTTAAAAGACTTGAAAAATGGTGTCACCGAGCCTCTTCTTGATGAAGTTTTTGCGCTTATAAGGGAAGCTTCTAAAAGAACCATTGGTTTAAGACATTTTGATGTTCAGCTTCTCGGGGGGATGGTCCTACACCATGGAAAGATATCTGAAATGACTACCGGAGAAGGTAAGACACTGGTAGCAACCCTCCCAGCGTCCTTAAACGCTCTTGCCGGAGAAAAAGTGCACGTTATAACCGTAAATGACTACCTGGCAAAAAGGGACTATGAGTGGATGGGCCCGGTTTATAAGTTTTTAGGGCTCAGCGTGGGAGTTATCCTTCATGATATGAGGCCCAGCGAGAGAAAAGAGGCATATTCTTCAGACATAGTTTATGGTACTAACAATGAATTCGGATTTGATTATTTACGAGATAATATGGTGGCAGATAAAGAAGAAATGGTCCAGGGCCGTTTAGGCTTTGCAATTGTTGACGAGGTTGACAGTATTTTGATAGATGAAGCCCGAACACCTTTGATCATTTCCGGGCCGGTTGATGAATCTAACGAGGCGTATGTTGAAATGAGGCCTGTTGTTGAAGAGGTACAGAAAGCACATAAACGCCTTGTTGGTGAGCTTATAGGAGAATTAAAACAATCCTTGGATAGCGATGGTAATGAAGAAAAAGCGAATCTTCTATATCTTATACATAAAACTGACCCTAAAAATAGAGAGCTCTTAGATCTTACCCTAAATGATAGACAGCTTAAGATCCTTCTGGATAAAACTCAGGGACTTTTAGATAGTAAGACGATGGAAAAAGAGCGGAATGAGATGCTGGAAAAACTTTTCTTCATCTTTGATGAAAAAAGTAGAGAAGTAAACTTTGGAGCGAGAGCTTACGAGCTTATGAAGGATAGGTTTAACATAGAGTTTATGCTGGAAGATATAGAAGCCAAGATTTCTGAGCTTGCGGATGAAGATATTCCTGCAGAAGAAAAAATAAGGCGAGAGACAGAGCTCACAGCTTCTTACTCGGAACAGCAGCGCAAGGTGGAAGGTATAAAACAGCTAGTTAAGGCGTATAATCTTTTTCAGAAAGATGTAGACTATGTGATCAACGAGAACAAGGTAGTTATAGTTGATAGTTTTACCGGAAGGATGATGCCGGGAAGGCGCTTTTCAGAAGGTATTCACGAAGCGATAGAGGCCAAGGAGAGGGTTGAAGTTCAAAAGGAAAGCCAGACATTGGCCACTATAACCCTCCAGAACTACTTTCGTATGTATGAAAAATTAGCGGGAATGACAGGCACAGCAAAAACAGAGGAAGGAGAATTTGAAAGTATATATCTTATGCCGGTTATTCAGATCCCCACAAATGTGACCTTAAAACGGGATAACATGCCGGACCGTATTTATAAGACCGAAAAAGAAAAGTTTAATGCTATTATTAATGAAATAGAGCACTGGAGTGAAAAAGGAAGGCCCGTGCTTGTAGGCACTATCTCGATTGAGAAATCCGAACACCTGGCTAAGATGCTGGTTAGCCGTGGAGTAAAGCATAATGTTCTTAATGCAAAATACCATGAGAGGGAAGCGCATATAATCGCTCAGGCAGGCGGGTACGGAGCTGTTACTATAGCAACGAATATGGCAGGCCGCGGTACAGATATTATTTTAGGGGGAAACCCGGAAGACCTTGCCCATGAAGCGGTGAGTAAGCTGGATATAAATGATCCCGAAGAGAGAAAGATAACAATCGAAAAATATTATGACGAATACAAAGCCAAGTTTCCAGAAGATCATAAAAAGGTTGTAGAGCTTGGAGGACTTCATATGATAGGTACCGAGCGACATGAAGCCAGGAGAATTGACAATCAGCTTAGGGGGCGTGCCGGCAGACAGGGAGACCCGGGATCAAGTAGATTTTATCTTTCTCTTGAGGATGACCTTATGAGGATATTTGGATCCGATAGAATAAAGATGATCATGGATCGTCTGGGCATGGAAGAAGGCGAAGTAATAGAAAATCCTTTAGTTACAAGAGCCATAAGTACTGCTCAAAAAAGAGTAGAGGGGCAAAACTTTGAAATTAGAAAACACCTTCTTAAATATGACAATACAATGAACCAGCAGAGAGAGGTAATTTACAACCGAAGACGAATGATCCTGTCGGTGGAAGACCCTAAAGAAGAGTTTTTTGAGTGTCTGACCGTTGCGCTAGAGTCACTGCTGGAAACCTGGAATGATAATCCGGACCCTGATAATTTTGCAAAACAGGCAATGTATCGATACGCAGTCAGGGTGGATACGGCCCCGTTAGAAAACAAAGTCGCAATTGAAGTTCTTAAAAGCGTAATGGATGTTGCCAAGGAAAGCCACGCACGGAGGGAAGAATTTATTGGCAAGGACAGAATGAGGTATCTGGAAAAAATGATAATGCTTTCAGTTATAGATTCTAATTGGAAGGAATACCTAAGAGAAATAGACGAGCTAAGAGAAGGGATATCATGGCGCGCATATGCCCAGAAAGATCCTCTTGTAGAATTTCAGCATGAGTCTTATAGGATGTTTACCGAGCTTATGACCAAGATAGACGAACAGACGGCCGAGAGAATACTTAAGATATCAGCAATGGAAGAAGAATCCAGAAAGGCTGTTTTTACTACGGGTAATGAGGTTTTTGAGCACAAAGAATATTCGGCGCTCGGCGCTCCCGCATCCGGTGAAGATAGTTTCTACGATAGGAAAACTTCTGCGCCTCAAGCGGGAAATTTTATGGCGGAATCTGCCCATGAAGAAGTACCATCCTATAAACGTGAAGATCCGAAAGTAGGACGAAACGACCCCTGTCCATGCGGGAGCGGGAAAAAATACAAAAAATGTTGCGGGAGCTAAATGAACAATTTTATTAAAAAACTATTTCTTGTTATTTTGTCAGGCGTACTAGGGTTTTTAGCTTTTCCACCTTATGGATATAGCGTGCTCATAGTAGGCGCGCTCATTCCGTTATTCCTGGCTATTAGAACGAGCACTCCAAGAGCATCTTTTTGGTTATCGTATATCTCGGGAATTGTATTCTTCTCAGGTCTTCTTTATTGGCTTATCAATGTTTCGATCCCGGGCACGATAATTCTTGTTTTATTTTTATCTCTTTTTTATGGCATCTTCGGCTATTTGACTTCTCTTGCATTTAATCATTCCATGGATCTACTTATCCTACCTTTTGTATGGGTGGTAATCGAATATTTGCGAAGTCATATTTTTACGGGTTTTCCCTGGGGTCTATTAGCTTATTCGCAATACAAGAATATTGGTGTAATTCAGCTGGCTGACATTACAGGGCCTTATGGCATCTCATTTATAATAGTTGCCCTTAATGTGGCTTTCTATGCTTTTCTGGACAGAATAGATAAAAGAATTACCTATATGGCCGGGGCGATGTTTTTGATCGTATTAGCTACGTTTTATAGCAAGCAAAGATTGGAAAATTTGCCCGCTTTTTCAAGCGCCAAAATAGGCGTTGTGCAGGGTAATATTCCTCAAAGCTTGAAATGGGAACCCAGATACGCAGCTATAAACCTTAAAACATACAACGATCTTACTGTAGAGGCAGCAAGTAGTGATCCAGACATGATAATATGGCCTGAAACGGCGTATCCGTACCTGGTTACAAAAGATGATACCGCGAGCGATATAGGAGATATTGCGAAAGAAGTAAAAACTCCGATACTTGCGGGTATTGTACGGCAAGAGGATAGTAAGTATTATAATAGCGCTGTTTTTTTTGACGAGAAGGGCAGTTTGGAGGATACTTACAGCAAAATGCATCTGGTGCCTTTTGGAGAGTACATTCCATTTAAGAAGTACCTGTCACTTTTAAGAAAATACATTGATAAACCGATCGGCGACTTTGAGGGCGGGACTAAAGATACCCTTTTTAAATTAAGTTCCGTAGAGACATCCCTAACAGGCGGGGGAGGCAAAAAAAGAATAGTCAATTATTACAAATTCGGCACACTGATTTGCTTTGAAGATATTTTTCCATATATAGCCAGGAATTTTGTTAAAAACGGGGCTTCGTTCCTTGTTAATATTACTAACGATGCCTGGTTTGGTAATACCGGAGCCGCCGAACAGCATGTACAGTCTTCAGTTTTTAGGGCAGTAGAAAATAGGGTGCCTGTTGTACGCTCAGCGAATACCGGC
>JAQBAV010000182.1:0-5137 GCA_032126595.1 Candidatus Omnitrophota bacterium
GGACTTTAACAACATCGCCCCCCGAAGATTGGAATCGATGGAGTACGAGCCCATTCACCCTAAGAAGCTGAATGATTATTTGAATACTATTAGAGTTATTTCTGAGCCTGACAAAACACGCAAGATACTTATCGGAAGAAACATATACAAAGTAACCCCTGAAGGTGTCCAGCTTGTTTCAGAAGAATTAACTAAAGAGTTCCAAGAACCTTCTAATGTTCTGAACCCGCATGTTATAGCAGGCCTAAAAGATGCGGTTACTTCCGGGATAACAAGTTCTCTGGGGGCTATCATAATTAAATGGGGCTCGGCACTAGTTGAATCAATAGGAAGAAACCTAAGATCTCCGGAATTTCTAGGCAGAAGAAATCAAGAAATAACGAAGGACCTCTTTGAGCTTACCGTAACTGATATATTAAAAAGCAATGGTATGCCTACAATTGTTTCAGACATGGATGCCACCATCACTGAGTCTAACCAAAAAATTACCCAGGAAAACATTGATGCGATACTGAATATATTGAAAGAAGGTATGCCCTTTATTGTTTTAACGGGAAACAGCCGCGAAAAGTCGTATGACCAGTTTTTGAATGAAATGATGAGAGCGGTTAAGGCTGAAGACAGGGCTTTATTGGATGACCTTATCCTTGCTACCGACAACGGCACTCAGATCTACAGGTTTAACAAGGAAATTAATGATTACGAATGTGTGTTTGCCGCAAACCTGAAAGATAAGGTCAGAAACGGACAGTATGACAGGATAAGAGATGTTATTTATGAGGCTATGGATGCTTGCGGGACTAGAGAAATGCTGGAACGCGTTATGAGCTGGACTTTTACCGACCAAGAGTGGGAAGAATACAAAAAAGAATGTATAGATGAAAGACAGGTGGAAAGAAATTCTTCGGGATATATTGAAACCATTGTTACACAGATCACATTCATGGTCCTCAAAACTAAAGCCACTCACGAAGAAAAAGAAAAATTTCATGCCGCAGACGGAAAAGCAATCAGGAAAAAATATGAAGAGTATCTGACAGAAGCTTTTCAAAGAGAAGGACTAGAGCTTGAAGCAAAAGTTTCAGGACTAAGTTCTGTTGATATTAACGTTAAAGACATAGATAAAAGTTTCGGGGTTGAAGCGTTATACAGGATATTCGGATTTCCTAAAAAGGATATGATATTTTTTGGAGATGCTTTTGGGCCAAACAAGAATGATGAGCCTGTTTTAAGAAGTCTAAAAAACATTGTTAATGTTGGAGACTCTATAGTTCCTGAAGAGTCAAGGTATTACGCTGAAGGAGTGAATTTTATTCAGGCCTCAAAGTCCGGACCGAAGGGTTTTAGAGAGTTCTCAGAACTCTTAATAGAAACCCTTAATAGGAACGAAAGCCTTGTTCCAAGGAGAAATGTTCTTCAGATGAGTGATGAGCAGATTCTTGCTGTTATGAGACCTGACAACATTGAATTAAAAAAACACGTTCTGGCCGATTGGAAGTACGCTAAGGCTTTGGCGGAAGTTTTCGGTATAGAAAAAGCTTCCAGAGAGTGGCATTTGTTGAGAGTTACTTCTCTTATCCATGACATAGGAGGACTTTTAGGTTCAGAGTTTGATGAGAATATAGAGATGAAGCTTTTGGAGCTTGCGAGAGAAGAGAACTACAACATTGAATATATAGGAAGGAATCCGGGTGAAGTCTTAAAAGAGTTTCTTGAAAAAGAAAAACTTTTAACCCCCGAAAGAAAAAGAGAGGTAGTTCAAAATATAAATAGAAGGGGGAAGATAGAGGTCGAAGAGGAGACGATATTTTTAACTGAGGTAGATAAAAACTATATTTCATTTTTAGATCATGCATCAAACTCAATAAGATATTTAGAGCGTATCGGTGTAGTTGTGCCGGAAGAGGTGAAGTTTGTTGTTTTAAAACATATGCTCGAACCTCCCAGCGATGAGGAATTCGCTACCTGGCCTGAATCAGTCAAGAATGTGTTTATGTGTTTTGTTGTGAGCGATGTGTTTGAGTTCGGGAATAATCATTATAAAAGAAATGACCACCCTATGGGCTTTGAAGAACCCTTTAAGGGTGATAGGAGTACTCTGGACTTTATAGAAAATGTAAAATTCGGAGGAAGAGCTTATTTTAAAAAATATGCTGAGAAATTAAGACAGACAGTATCGAAGGGAAAGATAGGCAAAGCTGTAGAGTATAGCCGTACATCTTTAAGACAGACAGAATTATGGAGAGAGGCGTTTCCGCTTGTCGATACTAGGCGTTTTAGGGGAGAAATTCGGGACGATAAAGATAAGGGCAGCCACGCCTTTAGAATCCTTTCGTGGTGGTCGCTCTTAGGTTTGGGCGGAGGAATTGATTGGATATTTATCTTTGGAGGGATCTTTGTCGGTGCTAGTTATTATATCGTAAAGTTATTCACGACAGGTGTATCGCCCTTTACCCTTATTATATCATTGCCGGCGCTGTTAATAGGGCTTGTGTTTACAGTAACAAGCTTTTTAAGGATTACATTTATTTATGAAGCAATTGAAAAAGCCTATCCTGGATACAGCGTGTGGAAAATACTCACACATAATATAGGATCCGACTCCACTGCCCGCAGAAACCTGAAAGAGACCTCTCGCCGCATACATAAGCAGATAATTAATCATGAGGCATATAAAAGTCATATTTTAGGACTTATGCCGTTTGCACCCTCCAGTATTAATTGGTTTTTAAAGGATCTATATGAACTTTATAAATGGATCCTACTTAACGCTAAGAGCGAGGCCAAAAAGTTTTTTAGAAAGATCTTTCCAAAAAAACCAAACCCGAAAATTTTGTTAATAGCCTCTCCTCTGCACGGCCTTAAATATAGAGAAGCCGATAGCAAGGCGGGAGTATTTGTTGCACCTCCTTTCGGACTATATAGAATGCAGGCATATCTGGACAACAAAAAAGCCGCTGAGGTCGAGGTTTTTGATCCAAATTTATACCCCGAAGAAGCGGAAGAGATTTTGAGGGAAAAGATCAAAAGCGAAGGCTACGATATTGTAGGCCTTACAGTAACGCATGTAAATATGGATGTTGAATATGACTGGATAGACCGAATAAGAGAAATAGTCGAAGAAAATAATTTAAAAAAACCTCTTATGATCGCCGGAGGCCAAGAAGCGACGCATAACTATGAAGAGTGGCTTAAGCACTCCAATCTCGATGCTATTATTCTTGGGTATGGGGAAAGGACTCTTGAAGGGCTTAGTAAAAAGTTTCCGTTAAAAAAAGAACTTGTTCCGGGAGAATGGATAAGAAATTTATTTAGAAGGGTCTATAATAAACTTTCAAAGTCATCGGTAGATGACCTAAATAGTCTTCTCGGGGGAGTTAAGGGTATAGCGTATATGGACGCTAAAAAATCTATAAAAAGGGTTGCGGCAGTGCCAGTTTCCCAGGAAGATTATAGAAGCATTACATATTCAAATAGCCCCAGTAATAACATACCTTATCAAAAATATTGGGATCATAACAGGGCGAGCTTTGATTCTGAGAACCTTCTGACAAGAGGAGCCACATTAAGGACTATACGACTTTTTACTTCCAGTAATTGTATGAATGCCTGCGGGTTTTGTTCTTCGTGGAACTTTTTGATGAGCGCGTATTCTTCGAAAGGAATAAAATACAAACCCGATATTTTATATCTTTCCGCCAGTGAGGTATTTGATCTTGTCCTGCAAAATGTAAGAGAACATTCTCCGGAAGCAATATACTTCAATGACGACGATTTTCTTATTGACCGCAAAGAGGGCAGGAAAAGGGCTATGGATTTTTGCAAGATGGTTATCGAGGCTAAGAATGACGGCGAGATACCCGTAGACTTTAAGTTTTATTTGCAGACTAAGGTCCGAAATATTACTTATCGTGAGGGTGACAAATATCACGCAGACACAGAGCTATTACAGCTGATGAAAAAAGCCGGGTTTGATCTGGTTGCGCTCGGCGTTGAAAACTTTTCTGACCGAATGTTGGAAAGCGCCGCTATAGATAAAAAGATAACCTCCGATAGAGCGGAGACTGCTATCGATGGATTAATAGAGGCACAGATAACGCCGCTAATAAACATTATTTTACTTCCTCCAGACATTACAAGAAAAGATTTTGAATTGAATGCGGCAAATATCTTGAAGTACGCGCGAAAAGGAGCGCAGCTAAGTATAAATCCTGTAATCGAATTTTATCCGGGAGCAAGAATAACCCTTCCGGAAAATAGAGGCAGTTACGAATACGATTATGCGTATACTCACTCAAGAAGAACCGGTGAAGTAATAGAATACCCCACAATAGTTTTACCCAAAGATGAAGAAATGCGTACTGTAGCCAGAGGCCTTAAGGCCAAGGCAGATGAGATCCTACGGGAGCTCGAAACCAGGGATGAATGGGTGTATAAAAACCCGCCCCAGATCATAAGAGGTCTTACATACTTGCAGGCAGTATGTAGTTTGATAGGAGATATGAGAGGGTTGGAACGTGTTGTGGGCCAGGAGATCACCAAACTTATTAAGTCAGCAAAGCAGATTCAGGATTCCGGCGGCAGATTAGACCAAATGCAGCTGGACCACCTTACCAAAAGAGCCTATAAACTTATCTCCGAACCCAAAATGACAAAAGATAAAGTTTCTAATCTTTTGGTCATTGCCGGAGACCTTAAGGAGATCCGTCCTGCTACCTATGAGGCTGTTATAAAGCATCTCACTAAATATTTGGAGCGGGCAATAAGCCGGGAGAAAGACATAGAGATAGACATTGTAAAGCATATCGCGCGAGGTCTATTGCAGATAGATATAGAATCTGATGAAACAGAGAGACTTTTTGCGCTGCTTAACTTCAACTATAATGAAGTAGTAGTCTCTATTTTAAACCACTATCATGTTGGCGACGACTATGTAATGACCTTTGTCCCCGAAGAGCACTGCATTTCGACCAGTGAAGAACTAGCAGGGGAGTTTAAAGGGAAAAGTGTAATGATAATAGAGCCTCATCATGATGACGCCGTAACCTATATGGGAAATACTATCGAAAAGCATGTGATCACAAGCGCCGAGAAAGTAGTTCAAGTAACTCTCTTTAATGATCCCGAAGGTGTTACG
>JAQBAV010000183.1:0-4674 GCA_032126595.1 Candidatus Omnitrophota bacterium
CTGCGATTGCATAAGAACCTTTGAGATGTTTTATCGCTTTTTGGACCGCTTTTCTGAGGTCTCCTTTGTATAGAGAAGCAATCAGGTGTGCTATAACTTCTGTGTCCGTTTCCGATTTAAATTTATATCCTTTTTTCTGTAGGTCTTTTTTAAGCTCCTGAAAGTTTTCAATAATTCCATTGTGCACAACCGCTATTTGTTCTTTTTCATCAAAATGCGGATGAGCGTTGGCGTCGTTAGGAACTCCGTGTGTTGCCCATCGGGTATGCCCTATGCCGCACCGAGCTTTCAGCGGATGTTTTTTTAGCTCTTCCTCTAGAACTTTTAGCTTCCCTTGTTTTTTTGTTATACAAAGCCCCTTTCCGCAGTGCACCGCAATACCCGCAGAATCATACCCTCTATATTCCAGGCGCTCTAGCCCCTTTAGTAAAATCTTTACCACGCTTTTTTCCCCGGCATATCCTACTATTCCACACATACCATTATTCCTTGTTTAGTTTTTCCATTAAGTTTCTTATGTCTGAGCCTGCGCATCTTCCGATTAGCGAAGCAACATACATCAATATAGAGAACTGCCAACAATCTTCCGGCCCAAGAACGAGAGCAGTGCAGACATTCTCCTCTCTCTCCATTTTCTTTTTATATTTATCCACACATTTGGACAAGGAATCCTCATCAAGGTCTAACTTGTCTATAGTGTTATTGAATTTTAGGGATGGGAACCTAAGTCCTCTCATAAGAAAAAAGGTCTGGACGAAGGAATCTTCCACATCCAAGTCTTCTTTAAAGTCAAACCCTTCGAACTGGGGCATATCATCCGGGAGGATGATCATGGGTTTTTCTACAATCACTTTTCCGGTTCGTATAACTGTATCTCCTTCGTTTATAGAAGACTCTGCCAGGAAAATATAGGGTACCTTTGTATGTGCAAAAGTAGCAAGAGGTCTAACTCTTCCTCTAATGATTTCTGTTTTTTCTCGTGCTTTATCCCAGAGCTGTTCAATGTCCATTACTTAAAACTCCCCTTATTGCTGGTCGCGGCTTCGCCGCATCCATGTGACTTTCGTCACATATCAGCTCTGGGGACCTTTCGGTTTCCCATCGCTGTTCAATGTCCATTACTTAAAACCTTTTTTCCCTTTAAAAAACATCCCCGCCCTTATTCCTTTTTACAAAGGCAGGGAGGGGATAATGATTGGCGTCCCCAAGGGGATTCGAACCCCTGTCGCCAGAATGAAAATCTGGTGTCCTAGACCGGACTAGACGATGGGGACGCAAAATTTTAGAGCACATATTGTACAAAATACCCTTGCTCTTTGCAACTCTTTTTTCTTAGCTTTCTTCTACGGCTTCCTCTTCCTCTTTCGCTATTACGCTTGCCACTGAGGTTAGTTTGTCTGAAGCCTTGAGGTTTATTACTCTTACCCCTTGTGTCGATCTACCAATCTTGCTGATTCCCTTTACGGCTACACGTACAACCATACCTTGTTTGGATATCAGCATTATTTCGTTTTCTTCGCGAACCGTTTTGATTCCGACAACCGCCCCGTTCTTCTCTACTACTTTAAGGTTGATGATCCCGCTTCCCCCTCTTGACTGGAGGCGATAAGAGTCAAACTCTGTTCTTTTTCCGAAACCTTTCTCGGTAACAGTAAGAATGGTTCCTCTTGGATCGATCTTAACCATCCCGACTACTGTGTCTTTTACCTTCAGGGAGATTCCTTTTACTCCCTGGGCACTTCGCCCCATCGGCCGGATATTGCTTTCTTTAAATCTTATGGCTTTCCCGCTCGCTGTGGCCAAACATATCTCATCGCTCCCGTCTGAAAGTACAGACCCTATGAGGTGATCTCCCTTTTCAAGCGTTATGGCGATAATTCCTCCTTTTCTTGGGTTGCTGAAGGCTGTTAGCGGTGTCTTTTTTATTTTCCCGCTTCTGGTCGCCATTACAACAAATTGTCCTTCGGAGAATTCTCTTACCGGCACAACGCTGGTTACTTGCTCGTCCTGTGAAACGCCCAGCATATTTACTATTGGCCTTCCTTTTGTGCGTTTTCCAGCTTGAGGTATTTCATGAACTTTCAGCCAGTAAAGCTTTCCTTCGCTTGTAAATACGAGCATGTAGTCATGCGTCGAGGCGACAAATAAATGCTCTATAAAATCTTCTTCTCTGGTTTCAGCCCCGGTTACTCCCTTCCCTCCTCTTTGCTGTTTTTTGTATGCGCTTACCGGGAATCTTTTGATATATCCTGCATGGCTTACTGTTATAACCATATCTTCTTCCGCGATCAAGTCTTCCACGTCCACGTCTCCGACTGCTCCGGTTATTTCAGTTCTTCTTGGGTCGGCAAATTTTTCTCTTACTTCTAGGGATTCTTCCTTAACTATCGCGAGTACTTTCTTTTCACTGGCAAGGATCCCTCTAAGTTTTTCTATAAGCTTTATAAGTTCCTTGTATTCGTTTTCAAGTTTTTCTGTTTCCAGGCCTGTAAGCTGCTGGAGTCTCATGGCAAGTATTGCAAGGGCCTGTCTCTCGGAAAGGTCAAACTTTTTAATGAGCCCCTGCTTCGCCGTTTCAGGGTCTTTAGACTTCTTGATAAGCTTGATTACTTCGTCTATATTTTTTACCGCTATCTTTAATCCTTCTAATATGTGAGCCCTCTCTTCGGCTTTAGCTAGATCATACTTTGTTCTTCGTACTATGGTTTCCTTTCTGTGTGCTATAAAATGTTCCAGCATGCTTTTCAGATTCAACACCAGCGGCTGATTATCCACAAGGGCCAGCATAATAACGCCAAAGGTTTCGCTCATCTGAGTGTGTTTATGAAGCTGGTTAAGCACAACTTCTGCATTACTTCCTTTTTTGACTTCAACCACCATTCTCATCCCGTCTCTATCCGACTCGTCTCTTATGTCAGAAATGCCATCAATCTTTTTTTCTTTTACCAAGTCTGCGATCGAGGTTATCAGTCTTGCCTTATTTACCTGGTAGGGAATTTCGGTAACAACTATGGCTTCTTTCCCCTGTTTTTTTTGTTCTATATGGGCCTTTGCCCTCATCTTCAGGCTTCCTCTTCCCGTTCTGTACGCTTTTAAAATGCCGTCTCTCCCACAAATAAGCGCTCCCGTTGGGAAGTCCGGCCCCGTTACAATTTTTGTCAGGTCATCAATTTTGCATTCCGGGTTATCAATCAAATGACAAACCGCGTCCAGTATCTCTCCTAAATTGTGCGGAGGAATATTGGTTGCCATGCCTACGGCTATACCGCTCGATCCGTTTATAAGTAGATTCGGCAGAACCGATGGGAGCACCATAGGCTCTTTAAGTGAGCCATCAAAGTTTGGCTGAAAATCCACCGTTTCTTTTTCAATATCCTGCAAAATAAGGTCGCTTATTCTTTGGAGTCTCGCTTCGGTATATCTCATCGCCGCCGCCGGGTCCCCGTCTACCGACCCAAAGTTTCCCTGTCCGTTTATAAGCGGATACCTGAGAGAAAAGTCTTGAACCATGCGCACAAGCGCATCATAAACAGCAGAGTCTCCGTGCGGGTGATATTTACCTAAAACTTCTCCGACTATTCTCGCGCATTTCTTAAAAGGTTTATTGTAAACTATGCCGATGTCTTTCATCGCGTAAAGAATTCTTCGGTGAACAGGCTTAAGCCCATCTCTGACGTCCGGCAAAGCTCTGCCAACAATAACGCTCATAGCGTAATTGATGTATGAGTCTCTCATTTCGTCTTCTACATAAATTGGAATTATTTTTTCGTTCTCTGTGTACATCTATTCTCCCTCTTATTTCTTTTATATATCGAGATTTTTTACATTATGTGCGTTTGATATAATAAACTCTCTTCTGGACTCAACATTATCTCCCATAAGAATCGTGAACATTTCATCAACCCGAACAGCATCTTCTATGGTAACTTTTTGAAGAGTTCTTCTTTCAGGGTCCATTGTCGTTTCCCAGAGCTGCTCTGGATTCATTTCTCCCAACCCTTTATATCTTTGTATCGTCATTCCCTTTTCTCCTTCAGCGAGCACTCTACCTAAAAGTTCCTTAAGGGAAAACTGTTTTTCTGTTCCATTTATGACAAAGAGTGGGGTTTCTTCCCTTTCTTTTTCTTTTTTCGCCTCTTTTTTTACTTTTGCCTCCTCTTCCTCTCTTTCGTAATCGGCGCTGTCCAGCCCAAATTTGGCTATTTCTTTGGTAATTTTTTCAATTTCTCTCGCCTCATAAAACTCAATAACCTCTATCGTTGTTAGATTTTCTTCCTCTTTGGCTTCGTCCCCCTCTTGCGCTATCTCTATTTCTTTCCCGCTCTTCCCTTTGATCTTTGCCAGTTCGTCGTCTGAATATAGATAATGGGTGTCTCCCTCCACTATTACCTTATAAATTGGCAATTTTTTGGTCTTTTCGTCTCTTAATTTAAGGTATTTACTAAATTTTATTCCCCTTCTCTCTATAGCCTTTGTCAGTTTTTCTAGCTTTATAAGGAGATGGAGTAATTCTACCAATTTTCCCTTATTAATGTCTTTTTTATCTTGCCTTTTATCAGTTATGATTGAATTTACTATTCAATTTTTGTTTAGCATATTTATTGCCTTTTGGTAGTTTTAGTAAAAAGTACAAAATACTACTATAAAAGTTATTATTGTCAATGATTCTTTTAT
>JAQBAV010000184.1:0-4615 GCA_032126595.1 Candidatus Omnitrophota bacterium
TCTTATCTCGTCAAAGCCTCGTCCATCATAACGTTTTTTTTCGTTGAGAATAAGATCTTTTATGATCTCCTTCTCTAATTTTTCTATGGCTAGTTTAATCTCAGCCTTTACGCTATCGAGGTCTTCCGAGTCCTCTTTGCCGAGGAGCTCTTCTATGAGAAGACTGCGCTCGCTTGAGCTTTGATGTTTGTCCGGCATTTGAATGATCTCGCGAACCTTGCTTCCGGCTTTTTCCTTTATTTTCTTGTATATTTCTTCATTAACGACCTGCCCCACGATGTCTTCCCTTTTGGGCTGGCCAACTTTGGCCTGAAGTTCTTTCTGAACTTCGATTAATGATCTTACTCCCTCGTGACCAAACTTGATAGCTTCCATCATCTTCTCTTCGCTAATGATGTTTGCCCCCGCCTCAAGCATTATTACGCTCTCTTCATTTGCAACTACTATTAGATCCAGCTCGCTTTTCTCCACTTCTTCAAAAGTAGGAAAAAGGATAAATTCATCATTCACTAGAGCTACTTTAGATGCAGCAATAGGTCCATCGAATGGTATGTTTGAAATACTAAGCGCTGCTGAAGCTCCTATAATACCTAAGATATCGGAATCATATTTGCCGTCAGAAGACAGCACCGTAATCACAACCTGTGTCTCGTTTCTCATTCCCTTCGGGAATAAAGGCCTGATAGGCCTATCTATCATTCTGGACGTAAGAATTGCTTTTTCTGAAGGACGACCTTCTCTTTTGAAGAATCCGCCTGGTATCTTACCTGCAGCGAAAGTCCTTTCCTGATACTCAACTGTGAGCGGAAAAAAGCTCGCATCCTGTCTCGCGTCTTTAGCACAAACGGCTGTTGCAAGAACCATGGTACCACCGTACTGAACGGTAACAGAACCATCTGCCTGCTTTGCCAACTTGCCTGTTTCTATTATTATCTCTTCTCTTCCAAATTTAGTTTTTACCTGTTCCATTATTTCCTTTATTGTTAATGGTTTTCTGAATAATTACAATAACTACTGACGTTTGCAGTAATTACTTTCTAAGACCAAGACTCTCGATGAGCTGCTGATATCTCTTCCTGTCGCTATTTTTGATATAGCTAAGGAGCTTCCTTCTTTTGTTTACGAGCATAAGAAGTCCTCTTCTTGAGTGATTGTCCTTCTTGTGCATCTTGAAGTGTTCAGTCAGCTGTTCGATACGTCCGCTCAAAAGAGCTACCTGAACCTCTGGGGATCCGGTATCCGTATCGTGAGTCTTATAAGTCTCAACAATTTCCTGTTTTTTTTCTTTAACTAGAGACACTTTTTCCTCCTTGTTCTATTGCTTATATAATTCATATTATTAATACTCAACCTTAGATGGTTCCATATGTTAGCACAGAAACGTATATTTGTAAATATATAAAATGATAGCCGAGCCTTCTCGTAAATGCTAAATAAGAGTAGCAGCGGCCAAATTATTATAAGTTCTTATATCGCCTTATCTTAGATGATATTTCCTTGCTGTGCAAGAATCCATAAGCCTGCTGAATATCCTTCTTTATCTGGTTAACGAGGAGATCCCCGGATTTGAACGGCCTTTCCCTTCTTAAGCGCTTAACAAAGAATATCTCCACCCGCTTTCCATATAGATCTCCCTTAAAATCAATGAGGTGAACTTCTATATTGGGTTCCTTTCTTTTATTTAACCTTCCTCCATAAAATGTAGGTTTAAACCCAACATTAACAACTCCATCGTAAAGCTTGCCATCAACATCAGTTTTAGCCGCATATACGCCTGGAGGCGGGCTAACCTCATGATGCGGGTCTACATTTGCTGTGGGAATACCAAGCTCTCTTCCGCGGCTCTCGCCTTTTACAACTTCCCCATAAACAGATGCCGGCCTTCTTAAAAGTTCCGCCGCCTTTTCAATCCTTCCGGATGAAATAAGCTGTCTTAGCCAGGTGCTGCTCACTGTCTTAGCTCCCTTTTTAACAGAATAAACTATCCTTACATCTACGCCGCATTTCTCCCCGATCTCCTGAAAACTTTTTACGTTGCCTGTTTTTCCTCTTCCGAAATGAAAATTCTCTCCAACGTATACGGTCTTTGTCCCAATGCTCAACAAGACCTTTTTTACAAAGTCCTCCGGGGTCATGGAAGCAATAAAATCAGTGAACTTTATAACAACCGTCGCATCTATGCCCATTTTTTCAAAAATAAACAACCTATGCTCGAGAGACATGATTCTGGGAAGTTCTTTTTTAGAGTTTAATATAATCTGCGGATGCGGATCAAAGGTAATTATTATTTTGTCGCGTTTTTTTGTTCGCGCATTTAAAACTCTTTGTATAACCTTCTTATGTCCCAGATGTACACCATCAAAAATTCCTATGCATGCAACGGGATCATCAAGTTTTTCAATATTTTTATATCCGTAAAATATTTTCATAATGGCGTGACTTTGTGTGTTTACAACTTTGCGACTTTTCTCGTGCTACATCTTTTCCGGTAATGTGATATTCAACAGGCCTAGGCCATTAGCCAGAACTATGCGAGCACAGTCTATAAGAAAAAATCTTGCTTTGGTAAGAACCAGATCGTCTGAAACAACCCGGCATTCGGTATAAAAAGAATGAAATTCTCTAGCTAATTCATTAAGATATACTATAAGTTTGTTGGGCTCCAGTGTTTCAGCGCTTGATTTTGCGGCCAGGGGGAATTCGCTCAATTTTCTAATTAGATCTTTTTCTTGTTCGGTTTTCAGAAGTGTGAGGTCTGTCTTTTTTAGAGCAAGATCTGATTTTTTCTCTTTTCCAAATCTATTTATACTACATATCCTGGCGTGCGCATATTGTATGTAAAAAACTGGATTATCCGAAGATTCTTTTTTTGCAAGTTCAATATCAAAATCCAGATGGCTATCAAGTTTTCTCATCAAAAAGAAAAACCGTGTAACATCTTTACCCAGTTCGTCTAAAACTTCTCTAAGGCTTATGAATTCGGCCTTTCGGGTGGACATCCTAACCATTTCCCCGCCGCGAAAAAGAGTAACAAGCTGAACTATCAATATATCTAAACTCTTGTCATCATGTCCGAGCGCCTGCGCGGCGGCCTTCATTCTTCTAATATATCCATGATGGTCCGGCCCGAGTAGATCTATAAGCCAATCATACCCTCTTCGATATTTATCGTTGTGGTATGCTATGTCGGGCGCAAGATATGTATAAGAACCATCGCTCTTAATTACAACCCTATCCTTATCGTCGCCCAGCCGGGAAGAAGCAAACCATGTTGCTCCCTCATCTTCATAAATATGCCCTTTTTCTTTGAGGCTGGAAAGTATCTTTCCTACCTTATCGTCCTCTTCTATCTTTGCCTGAGAAGTCCACACATCGAACTCAACACCAAAGTCATCCAGATCCTTCGTAATTAAACCCATCATATGAGAAACAGCATATTCCCTGAAAAACTTTTCAGTAAGAGCGGATTTCTCCAGAAGAGTGTCGCCCTTATTATCTTTTATTTCCCCGGCGATATCAATTATGTAGTCACCCATATATCCATCTTCGGGCATGGCTTCATTCTTGCCGGAAAGATTCCGGTATCTAACTTCAACGGACTCGCCTAAAAGTTTTATCTGGCGCCCAAAATCATTCAGATAATATTCGCTTGTTACGTCATACCCGTTAAACTTAAGTATCCGGGATAAAGAATCTCCAATAGCTGCCTGCCGGCCATGCGCTATTGTTAGAGGGCCTGTAGGATTGGCGCTTACAAACTCTAAATTAACGCGTTTTCCCTTACCTAATTTTGACTTGCCGTAATTTTTTCCTTCATCTTTAATATTAACAAGAAGCTTATGGTAGTATTCATCGCTGAGCCAAAGATTAATAAAACCCTTTTTGGCTTCGATTTTGCGTATATATGAGGTAAGTCCTGACTTCTCTACACTATTATTGAATACTGAAGCTATCCCTTCGGCAAGTTCGATCGGTGAGCGCCTTGCTGTAGAAGCAAGTCTCATTGCGATATTCGAAGAAAGATCTCCGTACTGTTTATCTTTTATAACCTGCAGCGAAAGATCAAGATCTTTAGGTAAGGATATATCTGAAAGGTTTTTTTTAAAATACCTTTGAATGGAATCTAAGAAGATTTCTCTGACTGTGTTTGCGATGTCTTTGCCAAGCATTTCTCGTCTAAGTACTCTTTGGGAGAATCGGACCATAATCTTTCAAGTCCGTAAAAATCCCTTATGTCTTTATGAAATATATGCACAACAACATCCCCATAATCTACCACTGTCCAATATGGATTAGCTTCCCCTGCCACATTTATTGGAAATATTTTTTCCTTGTGTAAGAAGCTCTGGATATTTCTGGAGATAGTCTTGATGCCGCGGGAGGAAGTGGCACTCACCAACACAAACCAATCGCATACTGCCGATATCTTGTGCATGTCCATTAGGACAATGCTGTGGCCATTCTTATCCGCCGCAAGTTGCGCTATCTGTAAGGCTTTATCTCTTGCTGTACTTTTTTTCACTTGTTATTTCTAATTTTATCTATAGCGAACTGCTATCTAAAAAACCTTATTTATTGCCAAGAATTTTGTACATGCCGGTGCCGCACTCCGGGC
>JAQBAV010000185.1:0-3024 GCA_032126595.1 Candidatus Omnitrophota bacterium
ACCTTCCTACAACTCACAAGACACCCTCAATGCATGCCTAGAAGCAATAAATAAACAAACCTTCCGACTAAACTTTGAAACTATTGTTGTGGATTCTTCTTGTGGAGATAGCATATGAATCTATTATCAAAGGATAAGAACTGGCATGTTTTGTATACTAAACCTCGACATGAAAAGTTTGTCGAGTCCTATCTATCAGAAAGAGGCACGGAAGCTTTTACTCCTAAGATCACGCTAAGAAGAAGATGGTCTGACAGAATTAAAGAGGTTAAAGAACCCCTATTCAAAGGATATACTTTCGCGCGATTCTCCCTACTAGAGAAGGCAAAGATCATTTCAACTCCCGGAGTCGTGGATATAATTCACTTTAATGACCAGTACATTCCCGTTGAAGAAGCAACAATTAATTCTCTAAGGATCTTAGTTGAAAATGATCTTAAGATCGATCCGTGCCCCTATTTAAAAAAAGGAGATAGGGTTACGATTAGAAGGGGACCCTTCAAGGGTTTTGAAGGCTATATTTTGGAGAAGAGAAACAAGAATACGACGCTGGTGATATCTGTCGATGCGATTGCCGCGTCGGTTAAGTGTGTTATTGATGCCGATTTTGTTGATTCGGCATGCTAATTAGACATTTATGAATAATATATGCGAGGATTTGTTTTTAAAGCAGTCTTTGTGACTGAGATGGCGGAGCTGCATCTAAAGAACACATATTAGCGGCAAAAAAGCAGATAAAGTGAAGTGGAAAGAAAGCAATGTATTGTAAGCATGGATTAAAGCGCACTATTGATTGGTATTTTTCATCAAAAAATAAAGATAAGCCCACCAAGTACTTAAAGACGATCTTACTGAGCGCTAATTTATAAGGTTAATTTTCTATGCACAGAAAATTTAAGAAAAGGTGAATGACTATGAAAAGAGCGCACAGCAAAATAAGCCAAGCCGATGCAAATTTTAAGAAGGTGACCGCATTTCTTCGCGAAATGGATATGCGAGCGTCTTATTTTTTGCTCCCGACTATATTATCTATTGCCACGGCTTTTTTCGAAGGAATTAGCATGGCACTCTTAATTCCTTTAGCTAAAGGTGCTATTACTTTTGACTTTAGCTTTGTGGAACGACTTCCTGTCTTTAAAAATATTATAGCTGTTTTGCCGGAAAAACTTACAAGCACAAGTGCGTCCATGTTTGTGCTTATTCTTGTGACTATATTTACGGCAGTAGTGGCTAAAAACGCCTGCTCCTATCTTGCGGCTATATGCGCTGGGTATCAAGCCGGAAAGTTTGCTAATCACATTCGTACAGCTATTTTTAGACGCTATCTTGGTTTTGGAAAACTCTTTTTCGATAGAACAAGTAATGCTTTTTTGAATAGCATTTTGATTGACTTTACAATGAAGATATCTCAGCAGGCTAGGGCTTTTCAATCTGTGATAACTGCAGCTTTAACGATAGTAGTTTATATAGTAATTTTAGCTTTAATTTCGTGGAAGTTGACTATTCTAGTCTTAATAATGTACCCGAGTATTCATTTTTCGACAACGTTTATTCTTAAAAAAGTAAAAACCATATCCGAGGCGCACACCAAACAGACTTTATGGGCAAGTAAGAAATCGCTCGATTCTTTGGGATGTATGACGCTTGTCAAGCTCTATAATATGGAGAAGAAAGAGGATGAAAGTTTTAGCAATATAAGCAATTCTATAAGGAGCCTGGAATTAAGCATGGTTAAAAAAGGCTCCATAGCACCTCTGCTACATGAAATTATTACAACTTCGGGGCTTCTTGGCCTGGTTATTGTTGTTGCTCTTATTGTGACCGGCGGTGGAAAGGCGCTTACAGCTAGTTTCTTATTATTTTTTCTTTTCATTAGAAGGTCCGCTGGTTTGGTTGGAATTTTTAATGACTTTAGAATGCAATTGGCATGGATGAGTGGTCCGATCAAAAAGATGAAAGAAATATTTAGCGATAAGGATAAATTTTATATAAAAGGCGGAGATCGGGAATTTTTAGGCCTGCAAGATGAAATTGAGATAAAAAATTTAAAGTTTTCATATATTGAAGGAACACAGATTTTGAACAATGTAAATCTTTCCATTCAAAAAGGTAAAATGACGGCTATTGTTGGTCCTACCGGGGTAGGAAAGACCACTATTATCAGTCTTCTTTTACGGTTTTATGAATGCCCTCCTTCATCGATCTTTATTGATGGTGTGGACATAAGGGATTATACGTTAAAGTCGCTCAGAAATCACATGGCCCTTGTAATTCAAGAGACAGCGCTTTTTAATGACACGATTAGGAAAAATATAACATATGGACGAGAAGAGGAAACGAGCGAGGAAGATCTAATGGATACAATTAATAAGTCAAAGCTATCTGATTTTATTCATAGCCTGCCTGATGGGGTTGATACATTAATAGGTGACATGGGAGTAAGATTGTCAGGAGGGGAAAAACAGAGAATTGCAATTGCTCGTGCGCTGCTTAAAAAAAGCGAGATATTATTCTTGGACGAAGCGACAAGCTCTCTTGATACGCACACAGAACGTCTTATTCAAGAGGCAATTGAGGAAGCGGTAAAAGGAAGAACCACGGTAGTTGTTGCACACCGACTTTCTACAATAAGAAATGCGGATAAGATAGTGGTGATTGAAAATGGTACTATTGCGGAGCAGGGCGCTTTGCGGGAACTTCTCGAGAAAAAGGGTCGGTTTTATGAGTACTGGGAGGAACAGAAATTTTTTTAGTGTCTACATTATTTACAAGAATACACAAGCGTCATCGATACTGCCTAAGCATTTACTATGGATAATATTTTATTTCTAACTGACTCGCTTCCATCAAAAACAGGCGGTGGAGTCTATAATTATAGAATCTATAATTATCTTAAAAAAACGAATTTAATTTAGAACACATTGATTTGCTCCAACAAAAGAGTCTTGCTCGAACGTTTTCATCGCTGGTATGGTGATAAAGACGAAGAGGTAAGCATAAAAGGATATCTTAAACAGATCGTCT
>JAQBAV010000186.1:0-2834 GCA_032126595.1 Candidatus Omnitrophota bacterium
TGACAAAGAAGCAAGGCAAGGCATTTTGATCGATCCAGGAGAGTACGATGCCAGAATTACTAATTTCGCGAATAGCAACAATATAGATATATGTTTTATTCTGAACACACATGGACATGCCGACCACATAAAAGGTAACAGCAAGTTTGCCTTTCCCATAATGATACATAAGTTTGATGAGCCTTGCCTGCACGATTCGGCGAAGAACCTTTCAGCTGCCGCCGGGTTTGATTTTAAATCCACAAGAGCAGAGAAAATCCTCACCGATGGCGATGTTGTAGAGTTAGGGTCCCTCGAATTTAAAATTATACATACGCCGGGCCATAGTCCGGGAGGCATATCCATAAAATGCGGCGATGTTCTTTTTAGTGGTGATACATTATTCTTTGAAGGAATCGGCCGCACAGATTTACCCGGCGGTGATTATGACGCCATAGTCAGCAGTATAAAGGATAAATTGTTTATACTGGATGACAACGTAAAGGTTTTCCCGGGACACGGTCCTGAAACTACAATAGGGCATGAGAAGAAGTGTAATCCATTCCTATAAGAGGCGAGGAAAAGATTAGCTGTAAGCTATAGGCTTTAAGCTATAAGTTCTTGAAATGACAAATAACAAAATCCAAATGACAAAAGAATCAAAAAAATCCAAATGACTAATTTGGGGCTTTGACATTTAAAGATTGATTTGACATTTGTTCATTTGTAATTTGGGTTTATTCTTCGCATTTAGATATTCGGATTTCGAGTTTAATTAAAAAACTGGTGACCCGGTGACGGGTGACTCGGCAACACATAACAACTTATGACATATGACTTATAACTAATTATGAAAAACGAAAATAAAACAGATCCCTGCGGCATATTAGTCGTAGATAAAGAAAAAGGCATGACAAGTCACGATGTCGTTGCCCTGGTCAGGAGAAAGTTCTCGATAAAAAAAGTGGGGCACGCAGGTACACTGGATCCTAATGCAACCGGAGTGTTAGTCCTTCTTTTGGGTAAGGCTACGAAGCTATCAACCAAATATCTAAGTGAAGATAAAGAATATATCTCTACCATGAAGCTTGGGGAAAAAACCACCACGGGAGACGTGTGCGGGGAAGTTACTCAAGCCATGGAAGTAAATATAGGCGAAGACGAACTGCGAAATGCTATAAAAGCATTTGAAGGCGAAATAGATCAGGTTCCACCTATGGTTTCAGCCAAAAAGATTAACGGCAAAAGATTGTATAAGCTTGCCAGAAAAGGTGTAACCATTGAGAGAGAGCCGGTAAAAGTAAGCATCAGCAAGATCGAGATCACCGCCATAGAGACTCCCATTGTAATATTCAAGGTAGCTTGTAGTAAGGGTACATATATTCGTCAGCTTGCAGAAGATATAGGTGAAAGCTTGGGCTGCGGCGCCCATCTTACTGAGCTTAGGCGCACAAAGTCAGGTGAGTTTTTACTGGAGAACGCTGTAACGGTTCGGGATCTAAAAAAAATGGAACGAGAAGAACTGGAAAAAATTATCATACCTTGCCCGGATTAGAAATAATATTTTTAACGAGGCCCGCGAATAATGCGTTATGTTTGAATCTCTTAAACTTTTCATTAATGAATCTATCGATCCAAAAGAGCTGGTATCCACGCTTGAAAAATTTGGATATGATAGATACCGCAAGATCTCCGGAGAAGGCGACTATAGCCTTGTCGGAGAAGTTCTTATAATATACCCAATAACATTTGAATACCCTGTCAGGGTTGACCTTGAAGGTGGTAAGGTAAGATCTATTAAAAGCATAGATCTGATGTCTTTTAAGAATATCGATTCTCATACCGGAGTAATCATCCTTCCCTTAAGCGCCTTAAGAAGAACTCGTATTAAAAAAGAACACATCGAGATTGAATTGGGAGAACAGCCCATAAATTCTTTTGTCGATATTGAGCCGGGAGATTTTGTGGTTCATATCGATTACGGCATCGGTAAGTACGTTGGTTTTCAAAAGGTTAGACGAAATGGAAAACTTAAGGATTATTTTGTTATTAGATATAAGGGCTCAGAGAAGCTGTATGTAGACCAGGATGAACTGCATAAATTGCAGAGATATGTTTCTTTTCATAGAAGGCCGCCGGAACTACATAGCTTAAAAGGTAAAAGTTGGGAAGCGACCAAAAAAAGAGCGCAAAAAGGTGTGGTAAAAACCGCAAAAGACCTTTTGGCCTTGCAGGCTAAAAGAGAAAGTACTATAGCCTACTCTTTTAGTAAAGATACGGATTGGCAAGTAGAGATTGAAGAGGCCTTTCCATACAAGGAAACACCGGACCAACTTGAAGCAACAAGGGTCGTAAAAGAGGATATGGAGAAATCTAAACCCATGGATAGACTTTTATGCGGAGATGTAGGGTATGGTAAAACAGAAGTGGCCCTAAGAGCCGCATTTAAAGCGGTTATGGATAATAAGCAAGTTGCTGTTTTAGTTCCTACTACTATTCTTGCCGAACAGCATACAGATACTTTTACAAGGAGGTTAAAGGGCTACCCGGTTAATATAAAGATGTTGAATAGATTTCGCACAAAGGCGGAGCAAGAGGAAATCGTAAAAGACGCAGCAGAAGGCAGAGCCGATATTGTTATAGGAACGCATCGCATTCTTTCAGATGACGTTAAATTTAAGGATCTTGGACTTTTAATAATCGATGAAGAGCAGAGGTTTGGAGTTAAGCAGAAAGACAAAATAAAAAGGATGAGAGTAAATGTCGACATATTAACTCTCACAGCAACACCTATACCGCGAACATTGTATATGGCTCTAATGGGAGGAAGGGATATATCGGTAATAGAGACACCT
>JAQBAV010000187.1:0-5062 GCA_032126595.1 Candidatus Omnitrophota bacterium
GTCAGTCGAAGGCCCGAATTTTCAAAGTGGTGGAGCTGAGGGGGCTCGAACCCCTGACCTCATGCATGCCATGCACGCGCTCTTCCAGCTGAGCTACAGCCCCACAAAAACTATCAAATATCATTCAAACTGGTGCCGGAGGTGGGAGTCGAACCCACACGGAGTTGCCCCCACTGGATTTTGAGTCCAGCGCGTCTGCCAGTTTCACCACTCCGGCGATAATCCTTTAGCAAATAATTTTATTATCTATAACTATGTTCGTCAAGCTAAATAGCCGATATTACTTATTTAAACGTTATTAACGACGGATCATAATCTTCCACGTTTTCAAAGCCTAAAAGATTCAAAATAGTACCTGCTACATTTGAAAGACCTTTTTTGGCCAAGTCTGCCATCTCATACTCATCCTTATAATCAGGGTCATAAATTACAAACGGCACAGGATTTAAAGTATGAGCTGTCTTCATCATTTTTTTTCCATTTTTTACGGTAAACATCTCATCGCAATTACCATGGTCTGCTGTAATTACAGCCACCCCATCAAGCTCTTTTACCACATCAAGGAGTTTCTGTATGCATGAGTCAACTGTCTCCACCGCAGATATTATCGCCTCGGGAATGGCGGTGTGCCCTACCATATCCCCATTAGGAAAATTTAGTCTTCCGAACCTGAATTCACCGCTTTTTAGCATCTCGGCAGTTTTCTCAGCAATTTCATTAGCTTTCATGGCCGGCTTTTCATTAAATTTTATTTTATCTGATGGTATTTCAACATATTCCTCCAGAGTCTTGTCTATATATCCGGACTTATTACCATTCCAGAAATATGTCACATGGCCGAATTTCTGCGTCTCTGATATAGCGAACATCTTTACCTTTTCCGCGCATAAATACTCGCTTACTGTCCTATCGATCTCAGGAGGATTAACCAAATAGTGCCTGGGTACATGTAAATCTCCATCGTATTCCATCATGCCTGCATATAAGACATCCGGGTATCTTTCCCTCTCAAATTCAGAAAAATCTTTCTCATCAAAGGCTCTTGAAATTTCAATGGCCCTATCCCCTCTAAAGTTAAAAAATACAACCGAATCCCCGTCTTCTATGGTGCCTACAGGTTTTCCATCTTGAGCTATAACAAAAGACTCCATATACTGGTCTGTCATGGCTGGGTCTTCTTTATAGTAGGTTTCTACTGCTTCAGTCGCGGAAGAGAATTGTCTCGCTTTTCCAAGTACATGCGCGTCCCAGCCTCTTTTAACTACGCTCCAATCTGCCCCATACCTATCCATCGTAGTTATCATGCGCCCGCCACCAGAAGCTATTTTGTAATCATATCCTTTTTCAGAATTTATCTTAGCCAGGACCTCTTCTGTCTTTTTAATATATGTAGGGGCTGACTTCTCCGGCACATCCCGGCCATCTAAAAGTACATGTATGCGCACTTTTTCAACGCCCTCCCTGGCTAGTTCGTTAACCATAGCATAGAGCTGTGAAACATTTGAATGTACATTTCCATCAGAAAGAAGTCCTATAAAATGAAATTTACTTCCGTTTTCTTTGACCCCGCTTACGAGTTTCTGCCATGTTTCTGTTTTGAAAACTGAACCATCTTCAATAGAACTATTGACGAGTTTTGCTCCCTGGGCAAATACTCTTCCGGCGCCTAAAGCGTTATGTCCCACTTCGCTGTTGCCCATATCTTCATCTGACGGAAGCCCTACAGCCTTTCCATGGGCCTGAAGCTGAGTATAAAGCTTACTCTTAAAAAGCTTATCAAGACAAGGTGTCTTTGCCATATATACAGCATTAGACTCGTCTTCTTTCCCGATACCGACCCCGTCCATTATTATAAGAAGAAGCGGCCCTTTTCTGGGCGTAAAATTGTTTAATTTGTTTAATTTAAGCTCCATTTATTCTCCCTTCAATACTTGTATAGATTAGAGCTCCTATTGTAGTGGTAAAACACTGCGTGTCAACGTGTAAAAAGTCGCAAAGTCACAAAACCACAAGATGGCTGCAGATGTCAGAATTATGATATTTGAGGAGTTTCGTGCAGGGTCTCAAAATTTGTTTTAGCTTGGTCTCCGAGCACCTTAACGCGAGGAGTAAAACAAATTTTGTGGAGATCAATTTGCCGCTGGAGCAAATTAGATCGTCCCTGGTAGAAACTTCTCAAATGTCATCCCCATGCAGTGGGGACAGAGATTAGTGCAGCGCTTAAGTCCTTATAGCCACTACTGTAATATCATCATGTTGGGGCGCCTTGCCGGCATATTTTGCCACTTCTTTCTGCACTAGAGCAGTAACTTCTTTGGCAGAACAACCTTTAAGGCTCTTTACCAGTTCTACTAACCGGTCCATACCGAACATCTCATTGTTAACGTTCATTGCTTCAGTGACCCCATCTGTGTAGAGCACTATAATGCTTCCCGGCTTATACTCATAGGTCTTTTCTAGGAAATTACTCTCCATCATCCCCAGCGGCAAACCCTCTTCTACATCCAAAAGTTCCACATTCCCTTCTGGACCTACAACTAGTACGGGTAGATGTCCTCCAATCGAAAAGGTGAGCTTATTTATACTGGTATCTATCTCCATAAATGCTACCGTGACGAATAGACCGCTCGAGTTTCCCTCAATAAGTTCTTCATTAATATTTTTAAGAGTCCCGCTTGCAGAATTACTTTTTGAGAAGATCTTAAAATCACTCACAACTCTTGCCATATAAAGAGCTGCCGGAACTCCTTTACCCGAAACGTCTCCTATCATAACTCCTATCCGGTTATCATCAAACTTAACTACATCATATAGATCCCCCCCGACTTGATGTGCTGTTACCATCTCAGCATGTATGTCAAGATTTCCGACCTTAGAAACATCGGAGGGCAGAAAACTCTGCTGTATATCTTTGGCTATATCGAGTTCTTTTTCGAGAAGTTCTCTTTTTTGTGTCTCATCTACGTATTTTTTAAACATACAGATGATATATATAACCGGAATGATGGTAAGCGGATAGAATAGATCTACCCATATTCCGAACGGCCAGAAAAACACAAAGGCCATTGCTAAATACGCTGCCATTATAATAACAATGGATGCGAACGAAAATCTCTTTTTTACTCTAAATGTAATGAAACCTGTTATTGAACACACAAATAGGAGGATGGCCATGTTCCACCACTTATTCATCCTGTGAAGAAAGCTCTTACTAGCCATGCTATTAAAGATGCTGGCATGGACGCCTACTCCAGGGTATATGGGTTCTAGGGGCGACGGGTGAGCATCAGGTGAGGCTGTAGCGGTAAAACCTATAAAACATACCGCATCCTTAAACTGGCTTAAGTCGATCTCGGGTTCTTGGCCCGTAATCTCCGCTAAGTATGACTGTATAACATCGATAAAAGAATAGTGCCTGAAAGATTTCCCCCACTGACCCGGATAGTTAACTAGAATTGTCGAATCACTTAATAGCGGAATCACAAAGTCCTCTTCTACGACAAGCTCTTTCCCGGGAACAGGATTAATATCCTGAAAAGAATATCCTAAATAATTAAGCGAAACCAGAACTGTTAAATGCGGATATATAGAACTATTATATTCAACAAAAGCCGGTACCCTGCGGATTTTTCCATCAGGATCCGGAACAACGTTAATAAAGCCTGAGCCTTTGGCTTTTCCCTTGAGACCTTCTATGAGCTTCGCCATGTAGCCCTTGGCATGAAAGATTCGCTTATCCGGATTTGCGAAATCAAGGTCAAAAACGTAAGGAGTGTAAACATTATCCGCCTCCTTCAGCGCCTTAGAGAAGTCTTCATCCCCTTCTCGCTTTTCACTGAAGAAAACATCAAATATTATTGCTTTGGCGCCCGCTGAGTTAAGTGCTTTTATGAGAAGCGCGTGATAATTCCTGGGAAATGGCCATTCGCCCAATTTTTCAATTGAGTCGTCGGATATCTCGATTATTACTATATTTTTGTCAACTTTTTGGAGGGGCCGTAACTTATAACGCAGGTCCAGAGTATTGTGCTCAAAAACATCGAATATTCTTGTATAGGAAAGAAGTAAAAGAAATATTACTAAGAGAGCTCCAATGGCTGAATATATTACACGGGCTTTATTGAGATCTTTCATTTTTTATTGTTAATAGAAGTAATAAACTCCGGCGGACACTGTACTTCCAGAATATTTTTCGACTGGATCATTCGAACGGTTCTCTCTATATGAGTATGTAATTCCCATAGTAAATTCTTTTGTTAGATCAAAATATACTGAAGCAGTGGCAATATATGTATTCTCATAAACCTTTTCGTTTGAATCCTCGCTATTACGCCTATCCTTATAATCCGTATATCTATATGTAAAACTAACGTTTGAATAAAACTTGTCGCTGAAATAATACGTGATCGAAGGTCTAAGGCGATATGCCCAGTAGTCATAGTAATCCTGGTAATCGTAATTGGATTCATTTAAATAAAATTCGTTAGTTAATTTTGCAGAAAAATTCTCAAAATTTGCCCCGATGTTATGCGTTACCTTATTCCTTGAGTTTATTCTGTTATCATCCCCCAGAGTTCTATCAGTAAGAAGGACTTTATCTTTTGCGTACCACCTGTGAATATATTCGTACCCAAATTCATGATAAAGGGATTCGGTAATAATCTGCCTCAGGTATGAGGAAAGGTTAACCGCAAGGTAAGTGCTGTCGTTATCTTGAGGATATAGATAGTAGTCCAGCGCCGCCTTGTTTTTCCATATAAAATTTGGCGCTAGCTCCCAGTCAAATCCAACATATGGAGTAAGGTTTACGAGACTATTTTCGGAATACCTATAATAGGTAATACTGAAAAAATCTAAACCTCCATTTAAGGTAAGATTCTCAAGTTTTTTATATGAAAGTTCCGCGCTGGCTGTTGCCTGAAAAAATCCGTCATCATTTCTCTGGGGGTTCAGGTTAACATTGTTATCGTATCCCTGGTTAAGATCCATGCTAAAATAATAGTCAAAATCATCCAACTTCTGAATAGGAACAAGGGTCTCAGAAACCGGACCAATAGCACCG
>JAQBAV010000188.1:0-4220 GCA_032126595.1 Candidatus Omnitrophota bacterium
GGAAGGTATTACTACCGATATTTTTATATCCTCCATAAAAAATCCTTGCTCTGTTAATATTAATAATATAAGTAAAGGATACCTTAGATATACCTGGAAGGCAAATTAATGAACAGGTAAAATAAGCAGCGGTTATTCTGATACTTCTTTGATCTTTTTAGTTATAAAGTCTCTTGCTTCCTCGTCAACGCTTATAAATTCTGCAGCTACTTCATAGCCGCCCATATCAGCAAGCTTAACCGTCCTTAGTACTTTAGCGTTGGCCTTAATAGGTTGAGGATATTGCGGGAAGTTTATCTCCAGTTCTATTACGTCATTTTTAGGCAGGTTTTTTTCGGAATAAAAAAGAACTCCTCCTCCTCCGATATTACGAATAAAGGAGAGTTCTTTACCTTTACCAAGTTCCTTGTACTTTAAAAGATGATGTGTTCCCAAACGAATGTATTTTCTCTTTTCTTCGAATTCTTTCTGTTCTTTACGTTTTCTCCATATATTAAAAAATGACATACTTCACCTTCCTATTTTTTACCGGTTTCTTTTTTGTTTTTCTTTTTTATTTTCTTCGTAACGGTTTTAAAATAGTGTTCGTAGTACTTCATATCGCTTTCAACTGCCGCTTTATTTAAGACTGCACCTTTAAAAGATATTTTGTTATCGAACTTTGCTTTTGCTTCTTTGATAACATCTAGCTGTGTGCTTCCGGCCTTAACAACCAATAGAAGCAGGTCGCTTTCATGCGCCCAGAACATAAAATCAGTAAACGGCATTATGGCTGGTACATCTATTATGATCTTTTTGTAGGTCTTTTTAAGTTCTGTCATTGCTTTTTTAAAAGCGTCTGAACTTAATACATCTGCTGAGTTTGGAATATGAGTTCCTGAAGGAAGTACTGAAAGGTTTTCGATCTTTGTATCAGTTACTACTTCTTCAAGTTTAGCTTTTCCTTTTAGGATTTCGCTTAAGCCTTTTTTGCTCTTTACGTCAAACATCTCAGCGAGCTTTCCTCCTCTTAGGTCTGCATCGATGATGAGGGTTTTTTCGCCACCGTGGGCGAATGTTATAGCAAGATTGCTTGCTGCTAGAGTCTTACCTTCTTTTGGAAGAGAGCTTGTTACAATTATAGTATCGACTGGCTCTTCGTCGCTTGAAGCAAAAAGTAAGGATACTTTAATGTTTCTGAAAGCTTCCGCGATTAAAGACTGGGGACTACTATTAGAGACTAGACATTTCTCTTTGTCTCTAAAGCCTCCTGCATTTGGAACGTATCCAAGAAATGGAAGCTTTGTGTAGAACTCTACCTCTTCTGACGTCTTTAGGGATTTGTCTTGGTTTTCAAGATAAAAAGCAAGTAGAATACCTAGAAATAGGCTTACAAAAATAGTATACATCTTCCTCTTAAACGGCATAGCCGGTATTGGTTTATCTGGAACTCTTGCATAGTCAAGTACCTTTATGTCTGATACAACTAGCCCTCCTGCCGCGTCCAGCTGCTCTGATCTCCATGTAAGTTCTTCGTAGAGGGATTTGAGGGTTCCGCTTTGTTGTTTCAACACCTCATATTCAGACACAAGATCTCTGATCTTATTGCGTTCCTCTGCAGCTTCAGCAAAATCTGCGCTAAGTTGTCCCATTTGCTTCTTAAGTGAGATTATCTTTTGGTGCTTGTCTCCAAATCGAGAACTCTCCGCCACTATCACTTCCTCAAGCATTATTCTCTGTTTTTTAAGTCTTTGGTAAGCTTCATCCTGCTCCACCATATCTCCATTATTCTTAATAAAACCTGAAAGTTCTTTTTCGGATTGCTTTAATTTTGTCAATGTATCGCTTATCTGATCTTCTAACCTTCCTACGCCATACTCTGCTACAGTACTATTTATTTCAATTTCCTGCTGAATAAGTTCATTTACCAGGGTATTTGCAATCTCTGTTATCTCTTGAGGATTGGTGCCCTGAGCCTTTACAAAAACAATGTTAGAATTTTCAACCGGAACAATGTCTATAATAGACAGAAGAGCAGCGGGCGAGATAGAAAAACTTAACTTCTTCGTCACTCTTTCGATGATAGTTTGCGACTGGAAGAGCCCTTTCTTGGCTTGATAGTCTTCTCTCATTAGTTGTTCTGGCGTAAGGGGTGTCTCGGAGGGATTTAGTAGCTTTAAAGGACTCTTTCTAAGTTCAACTATTACCTCAGTAGCAAAGATGTTAGAATTTGCGGCAGAGTAAAGGATAACGCCCGCAATTCCGATAGCTAGGCAAAGCACAACTATCCAGGATCTTTTAGTTATTATCTTGAGATAGTCACCCAGAGCTAACTCTTTTATTTCCGGAGAAGGTATCATATTTTTATTCCTTTCCTTTTAAGTTTCCATAAAAACTATATCCAAGATTCTGAGACTACGATCATGTCTCCATCTTGAAGTTCTACATCCTTAAATGTTTGACCTTTATTAATAACGCTCGAGACAGGAACCTTAATAATTTCCGTCTCTCCATCTTCTAATTGTCTCACAATCTTTACCTTACCTCTATCTGCCCACTCGGTAAATCCTCCTGCGAGTATTATGGCCTTGCTTACTGTGAGCTTCTCGCCAACATAGTATTCTCCGGGCTTCATAACCTCGCCGGTAATAAAATATTTTCCGTATTCTTCAAGTATAATCTTATCTCTTGGCCTTATTTCGAAGTCTGCGCCATCCTTATAAATATCAACGATATATTCATTGAATGCGTCTCCTACGCCTCCCTCTTTGCGAAGAACTCTGGCGGTCGATGTCTGCGCTGACCCTGAAACACCTCCGGCCATATTAACAGCTTCAAGCAAAGTAACCTGGCTTGTATAGTCATACATGCCTGGCTTTTCTACGGCACCGGTAACCGAAAAGCGTCTTGAAGCTCCGGCTCCCCAACTCGACCTTTCAATAACAACCAAAGTAACTTGTGGATCCTTAAGATATCCATCTAAAAGCATGCTATCTAATTTTTGTGTGGCTTGAACTTCGGTCAGTCCTCCAAGCTTTACAATTCCCAATAATGGAAAATAAACAGTACCATCCTCACCAAGTCTTATATGAAATGGCGGACTATGCATGCCTGGAGCGCCAAAGACATTAATTTCTATTATGTCTCCGGGATGAAGAAGATAGGATATTTCCCCTTCATAATCCGCTGGGATTATCTGTTCTGAATCCTCTTCGGCTAGCGCCGCTATCGGCATAGATAGTGCCCCTATCAACATGGTCGCTAAAATCATAAAAAATAGTTTCTTTTTCATGTTCACTCCCCTAATTTAAAGTTATTATTGTTATTGTTTTACTTATAGTTTACACGATAATCATTTATAAGGCATATTTGCATCTAAAATTTATTCAGCTCCTATTCTTAAAATTACAGCAGGTATTGTTCGTAAAAGTATCACCATATCTAGCCAAAGCGACCAGTTATCAATATATTTTAGATCTAGCTCGGCCCATGTGCTGAAATCCCTAATTTTATTCCTTCCTCCTACTTGCCAAAAACAGGTAATACCAGGCTTCATGCTGAGCCTTCTTCTCTGCCAGCCATGATATTGCGCAACTTCTTTGGGTAAGGGCGGTCTAGGACCTACCAGGCTCATTTCGCCTTTCAAGACGTTCCATAGCTGAGGAAGCTCATCTATGCTTGACTTTCTTAAAAAACGTCCAAAGGGAGTCGTTCTAGGGTCGAGTTTCATTTTAAAAACTGGACCAGTCATGATGTTTCGCCCTTCAATTTCTGAACGCCGCTGTTCTGCATCTGTAACCATGGACCGGAATTTATAGAAAGTAAATAATCTGCCGTGAAGGCCCACTCTTTTTTGACGGAAAATAACCGGTCCGGGTGAAGTTAATTTAATGCCTACAACCGAAATTACAAATAACGGCGACGTCAAGATAAACAGGATAATTGACCCAACTATGTCGATCAGCCTCTTAAACATAAGCTGCACTGACGGACCAGGCGTAGTTCTGAAGATGAGTATAGGCTTATTGTCAAGCATGTCTACTTCTCTTTGAGCGAACATAAGCTCGAATATATCGGCATAAAGCCATATCTCAGCACCAAACTCTTCGCATTTTAAAACAATCTCCTCAACTTCATAAAATTTATCCTTGCTTACCGCCACTATTACGTTGTCTATATGCTTTTCTATCAGGATGTCCTGTATGTTATCACCGTTACCTAGCACTTCCGTGCATAGGACT
>JAQBAV010000189.1:0-3233 GCA_032126595.1 Candidatus Omnitrophota bacterium
CACCTCGCCTAAAATAAAAAGGGACAGACTGTTAAGCCTGTCCCTTTTTATTTTATCTTTTAAACTTATTCTTCATAAGTTATTTTACCTCTTACATCATACCCATACCCGGCATTCCTCCGCCCATGCCGCCTGGCATAGATGGCATACCGCCAGCATCTTTTTCGGGCTTATCAACTATAAGCGCTTCAGACGTAAGCATAAGTGAAGCAATGCTTGCAGCATTCTGAAGTGCGCTTCTTGTTACCTTTGTAGGATCGATAATACCCGCTTCGATCATATCTGTATATTTGTCATTTAAAGCATCGTAGCCTATATTTTCTTTTTCATTAAGAAGCTTCTCTACAATAACCTCTCCGAAAAGTCCGGCATTTGATGCAATCTGCTTAACCGGTTCTTCTACTGCTTTAAAAACTATGTTAGCGCCTACTTTTTCATCGCCTTCAAGCTTAAGATCCTTTATCACCTTCCTAGATCTTAATAGTGCAACGCCGCCGCCCGGAACTATACCTTCTTCGGTGGCAGCCCTTGTTGCGTGAAGGGCGTCTTCTATTCTAGCCTTTTTTTCTTTCATTTCTACTTCTGTAGCAGCTCCAACATTGATTATTGCAACGCCGCCGGAAAGCTTGGCTAAACGTTCCTGGAGTTTTTCTTTGTCGTAGTCAGAATCGCTTGCGTCGATCTCTTTCTTGATCTGGGCAATTCTTGCCTTTACGTCAGCTTCTGAACCGGCGCCTTCTACTATAGTTGTATTTTCCTTAGTTATTGTTATCCTTTTAGCTGTACCAAGGTCTTCCAGGGTTACATTCTCAAGTTTTATGCCCAGGTCTTCGGTAACAGCTCTCCCGTGTGTAAGAATAGCTAAATCTTCAAGCATAGCTTTTCTTCTATCGCCATAGCCAGGAGCTTTAACTGCACAGCAGCTAAATGTGCCGCGAAGCTTGTTAACAACTAATGTTGCTAGAGCCTCACCTTCTGTTTCTTCGGAAATAATCAGTAGCGGCTTGCCTGATTGCGCAACTTTTTCCAAAAGAGGAAGCATGTTCTTCATGTTAGAAACCTTCTTCTCATGAAGAAGAATATATGCGTCTTCGAGAACACATTCCATTCTTTCCGGGTCAGTAACAAAATATGGTGAGAGGTATCCCTGATCGAACTGCATACCTTCAACCAGCTTTAGACTAGTATCCAGGGTTTTGCCTTCTTCAACCGTAATAACGCCGTCTTTGCCAACTTTATCCATAGCTTCTGCTATGCTCTTACCTATAACATCATCGTTATTGGCTGCAATTGCCGCAACCTGCGCTATTTCTTTTGTATCCTTGATGGGTTTTGCCATCTTCTTTAAAGCTTCTACGATAGCTGCAACAGCTTTTTCTATGCCTCTTTTGATCTGCATAGGATTTGCGCCTGCAGTAACGTTCTTAAGCCCTTCCCTATATATAGCTTCAGCAAGAACTGTTGCAGTTGTTGTACCGTCACCGGCAACATCACTTGTTTTTGAAGCAACTTCTTTTACCATCTCCGCGCCAAGATTCTCATATGGATCTTCGAGCTCGATCTCTTTTGCAACGGTAACACCGTCTTTTGTAATTGTTGGAGCGCCGAATTTTTTCTCCAATATAACATTTCTACCTTTTGGACCAAGCGTAATCTTAACAGCTTTGGCAAGCTGTTCTACGCCTGAAAGGATGGCACGCCGTCCATCATCACTAAACTTTAACTGTTTTGCCATTTGTATTTCCTCCTTATTTTACAATTCCTAAGATATCTTCTTCTTTAAGCATGAGAAGATTTCTTTCATCTAATTTAAGCTCTGTTCCGGAATATTTACCAAAAAGTACTAGGTCGCCTTTTTTTACCTCTAAAGGAACGACTTTTCCGTCGTCTGAAACCTTACCCTTTCCAACCGAAACAACCTTTGCCTGCTGTGGTTTCTCTTTAGCTGAATCAGGCAGCACAATGCCACCCTTTGTAATTTCTTCAGCTTCCAGAATCTCCACAAGTACTCTGTCACCAAGTGGTTTTACATCCATGTTACATTCCTCCTTCTTTATTTCTACAAAAACTTTACATTTGAAAATTTAGCACTCCTTGAGTTCGAGTGCTAATAGAAGTGTCATTATAGGAAATCTGCAGATTTTGTCAAGAAAAAATTTGACCCATTTTAAAGAAGGTTGAGGCCTTCAAATATAAGGTCACCGGAGACATGTTTGATATATTTGGAGTATTTAGCTACCAGGGCAGCATCTCCGCCTGTAGCTATAACATTTACGCTTTTCCCGTATTTTTGTCTGAATTCTTGTATCAGACCGTCGCACACCGCCGCATATCCATACAGCATGCCATTATTCATACTAGCTTTTGTGTCACGCCCTACAAGACTCCTGCTAGGCTTAATATCAATTTTTGGAAGAAGCGCTGCGTCGTGAACTAACGCTTTTAGGGCAACTCTTAATCCCGGGAATATAAGTCCGCCTTCGTATTCCCCATTTTTATTTACAAAGTCAAAAGTAACGGCTGTACCAAAATCTATTGCTACTACCGGCGTTTTAAGTTTGCGCGAGGCGGCATAAGCGGTAACCAGTCTATCCTGTCCGACCTCATCAGGCTTTTTATATTTATTCTTTATTGGCACTATTACGTCTTTTCCAACAACTTTAACCTCTACCTTTGGAATAGCAATTTTTAACGCCCTTTTAAGAACAGAAAGAAATCCCGGAACAACACTAACCGTAATAGCCACATCTATATCCTCTATTGCTTTTCCCAACAACCTCTCAAGGGCCTTTGCGCAAAGCTCGGCCCTGGATGTCCTGATAAAATATCTCTTAGCTATTTTTTTATTTTTAACTATAGCTATTGAAGTATTTGTATTTCCTATATCGATTAGTATCTTCATATAAATCACAGATTACACAGATGTCTTACACGCAGATCAGCGCAGATATTTTATACACAGATCAGCGCAGATATTTTGCATAGATATTATGTGTAAATCCTCCTTTTTACCGTCAATTTCTTTGTCCCAAAATTAGCCAGTAGAACAAGTTTATACTTTGTCCCTTTTATGTAAAAATATATTTGATTAAAAGCCTCTTTCGTCAAGCTTGGAACGGCTTTTATCTCTAAAATAACCTTATCTTCAATAATAAAATCGGGCTTATAAGCTCCAACTGTTTTACCTTTATATTTCACGGGTAACGTCTTTTCTTCATCGAATTTAATATTAT
>JAQBAV010000190.1:0-6159 GCA_032126595.1 Candidatus Omnitrophota bacterium
CCTTCATCCTTAAGATTAAAATATGCGTGCCCGGCGCTAGAAACAGTAAAGTTTGAAACTTCCCCCTCTACCCAGATCTCATGAAATGTTCCTTCAAGAACATTTCTTATGTTCTTAGTCAATTCTGAAACCGTATAGATATGAGGTTCTTTTGCTTGCTTCATATAAAAGCTAGGTACTATTTTTCTTTTCCCTTTAAGTTCTCTGTAGGCGCACTATATTAAATGCTTTTCCTGTTTTTTCGTCTATTTCAACCATCACCCCGTGCATCTCAACCCCTTCTTCAGCAACTTGGAACCTTGTAGGAAGTTGTGTGACGAAGCGGGTGATTATATCTTCTTTTTTGCGCCCTATCACTGAATCGCAAGGACCTGTCATGCCGGCATCCGTAAGATATGCTGTGCCTTTAGGCAATATTTTTTCATCAGCAGTCTGGACATGCGTATGCGTCCCCACAACAGCACTAACCATTCCGTCTAGATACCAGCCTGTGGCCACTTTTTCGCTGGTGGCTTCTGCGTGGATATCCACAATAATTATATTGGTCTCTTTTGAAACTCTGTCGATCTCCTTTTTAACTCCTACAAAAGGACAGTCAACAGCATCCATAAACACTCGCCCTATAATATTTATTACCGCAAGCTTCTTTCCATTAATATTTACTACAGTAGATCCTTTTCCAGGTGCTCCATGAGGGTAGTTTGCAGGTCTTATAAGATGGTCCGTTTTATCTAGATACCCGTATATTTCCCTCTTTTTCCATATGTGATCGCCGGAAGTAATCACGTCGACGCCGCTTTCCAATATCTCGTCTGCAATTTGAGGAGTTAACCCGCTTCCTCCGGCGGCATTTTCTCCGTTAGCAATAACAGCGTCTATATTCTCTTTTCTTCTTATCTGCTGAAGCAGCCGCTTTACTATTTCTCTCCCCGGCTTACCAACAATGTCTCCTAGAAATAATATTCTCATAGTCTAACCTTTCAGTTAGTAGTTCGTAGTTCTGTGTTCATAGTTATTTTAAAGACTTTTTTAGTCCGCTTATCCTTTTAGATATTTCTTCTAGCTTTACTCTTAGTTTTTCCATTGCTATATTTCCGAACTCCAACCTACTTTGCGTATTCTACGGATCTTGTTTCCCTGATAACTACTACTTTTATCTGTCCTGGATATTGTAATTCTTTTTCGATCTGTTTCTTTATTTCTTGAGCCATAATAGCTGACCTAGCATCGTCGACCTTCTCCGGCTGGACTATAACCCTTATCTCTCTGCCGGCTTGAATGGCAAAGGTTTTTTCTACGCCATCAAAGTTGTTTGCGATTGTTTCAAGGTTTTCAAGCCTTTTAACATAAGACTCCAGGGTTTCTCTCCTCGCCCCCGGGCGGCTTGCGCTTATGGCGTCTGCCGACTGCGTAAGAACAGCAAGGAGGGTTTTTGGGTCTACATCCCCGTGATGGGCCTCAATAGCATGTACGACAATGTCGGGTTCTCCGTATTTTTTCGCGAGATCCGCGCCGATTTTTGCGTGAGTTCCTTCTACCTCATGAGAAACCGCCTTACCTATATCGTGCAAAACTCCAATTCGTTTGGCTAAATTTATATCAAGCCTCAATTCTCCAGCCATGGTGGCCATTAGGTATGCCGCTTCTTTAGAATGCTGCAGTACGTTTTGTCCATAACTTGTTCTGAATTTTAGCCTCCCAAGAAGTTTTACCAGTTCTGCGTGAACCCCGTGGACGCCGAGATCAAAAAGAACGTTTTCTCCCTCTTCTTTTATTGTTGCTTCCATTTCCTTTTTGACTTTCTCTACGACTTCCTCAATCCTTCCGGGATGTATTCTTCCATCTTCCAATAATCTTTCCAGGGCTATTCTGGCTATCTCTCGTCGGTATTTATCAAACCCTGATATAATAACTGCTTCCGGCGTATCGTCGATAATAACATCGATCCCTGTCGCCATTTCGAGCGCACGGATATTTCTTCCTTCTCGTCCTATTATTCTCCCCTTCATTTCCTCTGAAGGAAGGTGCACTACACTAACCGTTGTGTCTACCGTGTGGTCTACTGCGCATTTTTGAATAGCTAGCCCAACGATTTTTCTGGCTTCTTTGTCGGCTTTTTCCTTTGTCTCTTCTTGTATTTTTTTGATAGTGTAAGCCGCCTCATTTTTTGCGTCTTGCTCCATCGTCTGTATCAGCCTCTCTTTGGCCTGTTCTTTGCTCATGCCGGAAATCTCCTGAAGACGAGCTTTTTCTTCGTTCAGAACTTTATTGAGCTCGTGATTTTTCTTCTCTAGGTCCTGTTCTTTCTGCTTGATCTGAGATTCCGTTTTCTTTGTTTCTCTGTCTTTTTGTTCGATCATTTCGACTTTTTTGTCAAGATTCTCTTCTTTTTGAAGAAGATGCTTTTCCATCCCCAGAAGCTCTTTTCTTCTGTCTTTAGACTCCTGCTCAAACTCGGCTCTCATCTTCAGCAAAAGATCCTTTGACTCAATCGCCGCCTCTCTTTTTCTTTGTTCGGCCTCCATTTTTGATTTAGTGATTATGTTTTGGGCACTATCTTCGGCCTTTTTAACTTTCATTTGTGAGGTATATTTCCTCAAAAAGAAGCCAAAAAAGAAAAAGAAAACCCCTCCTAATAGCGCAAAGCCGATGTACGACATTGAAAAACCTTCGTTCATTATATTCCTCCTTTACTAAAAGAATAGACCATAAAAGGACCTCTTCTTTGATGATGTCTTACTTCTTATCCTAATATTAGTCTGTTAAATAAATAGATTTTTCAGGAAGATCAATTGGTAATAACCCGCATAACGGGCCTGTCATGAGGATCTGAGGGTAGAATGTTGACTTTCTGACACTTATAAGCTAGTCCAATAGTTGTAGCTGAAGATAGGTCTGGGTCGGAAAGGAAACGGTCATAATAACCCCTTCCTCTTCCCAGTCTCATGTTTTCCTTATCAAAAGCAATTCCCGGAACCACAATAAGATCTATCTCCTTTAAATCTACTCTTCTAGCGGGCTTATTTTTAGGTTCGTATACCCCAAAAGGCCCCTTGGCTAGCTCATTAATTGATGTAAGTTCTACAGCAGTTATCGTTTCGTCAGTAATGTCAATTCGTGGAACAACTACCTTCTTCCCTCTTTCAAGCGCTTTTTCAATGAAAAGCATTGTATCAACTTCGTTGGGTAATGAAACATATGTCATTACCGTTTTGCTGGAATTAAATTCCTCGCTTGAAAGAAGCTCCTCTTGTATATTAAGGCTTTCTTCCTGTTTTGAGGCAGGCGATTTTTGCCGTAATATACCTTTGATCTCCCTTCTAATCTCCTCTTTCTGTTTCCTAATATCTACCAAATCTGTCATATATTATACTATATCCTATACGTTTTGGGTATAATTATTATGAACACGCTTTTATCACTAAATGTGATATTTACTCTTTCCCTTTAGTGTTACTCTATTTCTTAAGCGTCTTTTCCTCTTTGCCCTGCTGTCACTTCATTAAAAACTTCTGCCACTTCTCCTGTGAGCTTCGAGTAGCGGAAGTCCTGATAAAGTTTTTCGTTGGTTTGCTTTAAAAGCTTTCCGCTTATTAGGTTCTGATAAATTGTTTTTATCGTTTCTTCCATTTTTTCCATACTATCTTCCGTGACATAAAAGGAATTCTCTGAATATTTTTTTATTATTTCTACCTGTTCCCCTTCATGGGCCTCAACTAAAATGGGATATCCAGTTGCTAGATATTCAAATGTTTTTGCGGCTATTGCTAGTCCTCCAATGTTACTGTTATTCTTGCTAAACCCCTGTTTTAAATATAATAAATCCGTTTTTTCTATTGCTCCGACTACTTCTCTTGCCTCGTTTTTATAGTCTATAAATTTACATTTATTTTTGATTCCATATTCATCGGCAAGGGTCCTTATATATTTTTCACCAAAAGATTTGCTACTAACAGGCATACTAAAGGTAAAATCTATCTCCCCGGCCTTATAAAGCTTTTTAAGGGCTGCGAACAAAAGCTTTGGGTTTCGTTCCCCATAAAATATTCCAAAATATCCTATTCTTAAAATTTTGTCTTCCTTCTTTCGTTCTTCTGTTGTCTTATTTTTTAATGCGTTGAGGAAGTCATCCGGTATCCCATTATATATTCTTTTTGTTTTCAGGTTGGGATATTTTTCTTTGTATTTTTTTTCTGCCGAAGTAGTATTAAGAATTAGGTAGTCGACTTCTTTTAGTATAACCCTTTCTAAATACTTAATAACCACAATGTGTAATTTTGAGTGTCTTACATATGGGTTAAAGCTCCACGTATCTCTAAAATCTAACACTAAAGGTAATTTTGTTATTTTTTTTAAAATATACCCTGTAAGCGCTGCGCTGAATGGACCGCATGTGACAAATACCGCAGAAACATTGTGCTTTTTTATTAAATTCAGAGATTTTTGTAAGCAAAAAGGTATCCAGGTTATATAAATATCCGGAATAAAAAGATCTTCTACGTAGTTTCTTTCATACTTAATCTTTAGAAATTCGCAAATTTTGCTTATCACCCCATTGATTAAATTAACTATTTTACTGATATCGGGTGCGTACGTATAAAAAATGTTTTTTTCATCCTTTTGTCCCTTTTTTGTCCTTTTTGTAACAAAAAACGGAACAATATTATATTCTCTTAAGTGTAAAAAGAAATTCTTTATTCTTTTAGCCCCGACTCCCTTACTATCCGGAGGGGAATATCCAATTAATAATGCTTTGATCATAATTGTATTGGCATCCATTTATTTGCTTATATCTTACATATGTGATTTTTCACTTTAATCATGCAAACACTTAGAGTATATCATAATGTTTCGTAGATATTTGTGTCTTCGTACATAATAAAGCCACTTTACGTCTTGCTATATTGTTTCTACTGACTTAATTTCTGGAATTTCATTTTTAATAGTCTGTTCTACAACGTTTTTTAGGGTCATCTGGCTCATAGGGCATCCACTGCAAGCCCCCCGGAGTCTTACCTTTACGACACCTTCTTCAACAGAAACAAATTCAATATCTCCACCGTCTCTCTGAAGAACTGGACGGATCTTTTCAATAGCTTCCCTTACTTTCGCTTCCATTATATCTCCTCCCGTTTTATTATTTTAGGTAAAAATTCCTTTTTATTCTTTATATATTTTCCTACCCCTAAATATGTGATTCCTGTGATGACGATGGCTACGCCAAAGCTTGAAAGGGGATTTTTTGAAGCGCCATATACTGTCAAAAGTGCCGCCATAAATGCTAAAAGAGGGGCTGCATATAAGAATGTGTATAGTTTGAGCATAATTGCTGGGTCAATTTCGATTGTGACCTTATCTCCTTTCTTAAGATCTTTTCGCTCTTCGTTCACAACTATGCGCCTGGGCTTGCCTGCTCCGCAGGTCTTGCATCCTTTACATTCTTCATGAAGAACTGTTTCAATAACTACTTGCCCTGCTTCTATGTCTATAACAATGCCTTCCTCTTTCATTCAGTCTACCCTTATTCTATCCCTTACTTTACCTTCTAGCAATTCGATTATAGTTGTTTCTGTGTTTTTTTCTCGCAGCCTTTTAGACCCATTACGAAAAAACAAGGCCGGAAAAATCCGGCCTCATATTGAACCCGTCGTGCCGTATTCAGATAGAGAAAATGACCTGGTTTACCCAGGTGGGTGCCATCCTGGTAGTTCCTCAGAAAGGCCAGAGTTAGGCTCCCGATATGAATGTATTGGTCTTTTTCTCCGTAATTCCAAACACCAACAAGACAGGCTCTCTATGCCTATTATAGCATTCTCGTTTTTAAAGGCAATAAAAATGGTTTTGCCTGAATATACTTACAGACCAAAATAGATTACAGCAATACATGTCACGGTCCATAAAAGTATGTTTATCTGCATCTTTCTGTCAGATAACAAGATTCGGGTGGGATCTCCTTCTCTCCAATGCTTATCATGAAGCATATAGAGATACCTAAATATCCCATAATATACAAATGGTATTGTGTATATCAAATGCTTTGAGCCAAATTGGGCTACGGTTTTAGCGTCGACCGTATAAAGCATATACACAACAACTATTGAAGACGTAATAACCGCCGTCATTTGGTCTATAAAATATGCGTTGTACTTGCAAAGCACT
>JAQBAV010000191.1:0-2675 GCA_032126595.1 Candidatus Omnitrophota bacterium
GTACCTATGTTCAAATGCGGTTTGGTTCGTTCAAATTTCTGCTTAGCCATTTTGTCCTCCTTGGATCTTATTCTTCGTAATTACTAATATTATTACATATAAGTCACAGTACAGACTTCCCCTACTTGCCTAGGAAACTTCTCCCGAGACAATCTTCTCCATCATATCTTTTGGAACTTGTTTGTAAAACGAAGGCTCCATTGTATACGTTGCACGCCCCTGTGTCAAGCTTCTTAATGCGGTTGCGTAACCGAACATTTGGGCAAGCGGAGCTTCTGCCGTAAGTATCTTTGTGCTGCCTTTTTGATCTATCTTGTCTATCTTAATTCTTCTTGAATTCATATCTCCAATCACATCTCCAAGGTACTCATCAGGGGTAGTAACTTCAAGTTCCATGATGGGCTCCAAAATAACTGGCTTTGCTTTTCTTATACCTTCCCTTACGCCTATTCCTGCTGCATTACTAAAAGCAAGTTCAGAAGAATCTACGTCATGGTATGATCCATCGTAAAGAACAACCTTAATATCTGTTACAGGATACCCCGCCACTACGCCGGTTTTAGCTGCGGCTTTAACACCCTTCTCGATTGCTGAGAAATATTCCCTGGGAATAGATCCACCCTTGACCTTCTGCTCAAAAACAATACCCGCGCCCGGCTCTGAAGGACCTATTTCAAATTCTACGTGCCCATACTGACCATGTCCGCCGGACTGCTGTATGAACTTGCCTGTCGACTTAACTTCAATAGTCACCGTTTCTCTGTAAGCAACCTGAGGGCTGCCGACTTTAGTCTTAACAGAAAACTCTCGCCTCATCCTATCAACAATAATATCAAGGTGAAGTTCTCCCATACCGCTTATTAAAGTCTGTCCCGTTTCTTCATTATACCTAACCCTGAAAGATGGATCCTCGTCTTGAAACTTGCCTAATGCCTGACCAAGCTTATCTTGATCTGAACGTGTTTCAGGTTCTATTGACATGGATATAACCGGTTCGGGGTATTTAATTTTTTCTAATAGTACTGGCTTGGCTTCACTGCATAACGTATTTCCTGTCTTGGTATTTTTTAGCCCAACCACTCCAACGATGCTTCCCGGTCCGGACTCTTGTATTATCTCTCTCTGGTCTGCATGCATCCTAACGAGTTTACTCACTCTCTCTTTCTTTTCATTTGAAGCATTGTAAATGGTAGAACCCGCAGTAATTTTTCCTGAATATATTCTCACAAATGTAAGGTTTCCAACGTAAGGATCAGTCATTAACTTATACGCATAGCCGCAAAACGGATCGTTCTCCTTGGGTTCAAGCTTAATTTCTTCACCGGTATTAGGATTTATTCCAAGCAATTGTTTTACATCAAGAGGTGAAGGTAAATATTCATTTACGGCATCAAGCATGAATTTTACCCCTTTATTCTTAAGAGCAGATCCGCAAAGGATAGGGATGAACTTGTTTGCAATTGTTGCCTTTTTTATAAACTCTTTAAGTTCATGAGGATAGATTCCGCCATCATTTATGTATCTATCCATAACCTCTTCATTAACATCAGCGAGATGCACTATAAGATTGTGTCTGTAATGGCTAACGATGTTCTTCATATCTTCAGGGATCTCTACTTCAGTGTATTCCCCGAGATCACCCTTGTCCCCAAAATAATAAGCTTTACATTCTACTAGATCTATAATGCCCTCAAAATTATCTTCTTTTCCTATGGGTAAAAATATCGGCTGGGCATTAGCGGCTGTTTTATCATGAATCTCTTTTATAACATGTGCATAATCGGCGCCTACGCGATCCATCTTGTTGATAAAAATAATTCTTGGTACTTCATAGTGATCGGCCTGACGCCAAACTGTCTCAGTTTGAGGCTGAACTCCGCCCACAGCACAAAGCACAACAACTGCGCCATCAAGAACCTTTAATGATCTCTCAACTTCGATTGTAAAATCAACGTGCCCAGGGGTGTCGATAATATTAATCTTTTTGTCTTTCCACTCGCATGTAGTTACGGCACTGGTTATGGTTATGCCTCTTTCCTGCTCCTGTTCCATCCAGTCCATAACAGCAGTGCCATCATGCACCTCTCCTATCTTGTAGGTTTTGCCTGTGTAGTAAAGAATTCTCTCAGTAACAGTAGTCTTACCTGCATCTATGTGAGCTATAATTCCTATGTTTCTTAGATCCTTAATATTTTCCATTCTGTTTAACTCTGATCTTTCTTATGTATTTGTTGTGCCAATTATTGTTAATTAATTATTTCATTTAACGTCTACCACTTATAGTGAGCAAAAGCCTTGTTAGCTTCAGCCATCCTATGTGTGTCTTCGCGTTTCTTGATCGCAGGGCCTTCGTTGTTATACGCATTTAACAGCTCTGCAGCCAATCTTACGCTCATGGCCTTACCCTTACTGCTTCTGGCAAAATCCTTTATCCACTTAAGGGCTATAAATTTACCGCGATCTGGCTTAACCTCAATCGGCACCTGATAAGTAGCACCACCGATCCTTCTGGATTTTACTTCAAGAAGAGGTCTAGTGTTATCAACGGCCTGCGTAAGAACTTCGAGAGGATCTTTGTCTTTGATCTTCTCTTTAATTAAGTCAAGCGCATCATAAATTATTTTTTCTGCTGTTGATTTTTTTCCTCTTTCCATAATCATATTCACAAATTTGCT